>DASUOD010000137.1:0-7903 GCA_036276795.1 Saccharimonadales bacterium (SeqCode) | reverse complement strand
CTGTTGCCTGGTCTGCTCTACCACCTCCTTGGGGGCGTTCTTCACGTAGGCCTTGTTGTCCAGCCGGGAACGCAGCTGCTTATCGATGTTCACGTACTGCCCCTGTTTGATCTGGATTTCACGCAGATATTTCTGGGCCGCTTCCTGGCCGATGTTGAGCCAGGACCGGTGTTTGGTGCCGATCAGGAACAGGCCGCCTTCCTTGCCGCCCCCTACCCCGGGCTCGCCGGGTTTGGTCTGTAGCACGTCGCGCAGGCGCGCCATCTGGCGGATGATGGCCGCGTTCTCACGCAGGAAGGGGTCGCCCGTGTGGCACAGGACGGCATCGTTCACGTTCAGCGTCTTGGTGATGTAGCGGGCCTCGGTGACTATGATCTTGATTTCCGCGAATTCGTCGGCTTTCTTCGCGTCGTGACCGATGATTTTCCTCTGTAATTTGGCTGCCAGCAGAGTGTCGTTCTCCCACTTGAGCGTCTGCCAGATGGTCTCGGTGATGAACGGGGCGAACGGATGCGCCAGTATGAGCGTGGTTTCCAGCAGGTACGCTAGCAACTGCTTGTTCGGCTCGGCCTTGGAGGCCTCGACGTACCAGTCCGCCAGATCGTTCCAGACGAAGCGGTATAGGCGATCGTGGGCATCGCTGAAGCGGTAATTATCGATATCCGAACTTATCTTTTCCTGCGCTTCGGCCAGGCGGCCCACGATCCAGTGGTCGGCGATCGACACCGTCTCCACCTTGGCCCGGCTCACGTCGTCGCCGATGGTATCTTCGATGTAACGGGCGATGTTCCATAGCTTGTTGCAGAAGTTGCGGTTGGCGATTATCTTGCTCCGTCCCAGCCGCTGGTCGTTCCCTGCCGACATGCCTTGTACCAGCGCGAAACGCAGGGCGTCCGTGCCGTATTCGGGAATGACCCCCATGGGGTCGATGATGGTCTCCGGGTCGCTTTTACTCATCTTCTTGCCGTGCTCGGTGCGCACCAGGCCGTGCAGATAAACCTCTTTGAATGGCACCTGCCCCGTCATGTAGGTGGTAGCCAGTATCATGCGCGCCACCCAGAAGAACAGGATGTCCCAGCCGGTCTCCATAACGGAGGTAGGATGGTATGTTTGGAAGTCCTTGCTGCGCTTAAGAAGTTCGTCCAGGGGTACCGAGTAGTCCTTTGCCACGACCGGATCCACAAGGGTGCTCCATGTCCATAGGGCGGAGCTGAACCATGTATCCAGCGTATCCGGATCCTGCTCCCATTCGTGCCAGCCTTCGCTGCTGTCGGTCGGCGGCGCGGCTCCCACGTAGGTCTGCGCTTCCCCGTCCTGGGTGGTCCGGTACCAGACCGGGATGCGGTGGCCCCACCAGATCTGCCGGCTGACGCACCAGTCCCGCAGGTTGTCTATCCAGTGGAAGTAAATCTTCTCGAAGCGCTTGGGTACTATCTTGATGTCGCCGTCATTCACCACTGCCTGCATGACCTGTTTGAGGCTTAGCTTCTTCCCTTTCCAGTCCACCGCCGGCTTGTTCACGTCCACGAACCACTGCAGACGCACCTGGGGCTCTATGATCCCTTTGCCGCGGTCGTTGAGGGCGACGTTATGGGCGTAGTTGTCGTCCACCTTCACCAACAGGCCCTTCTTCTTGAGTTTCTCGACTATCTTGGGACGGGCTTCCTCGATGGGCGAACCGGCGAATTCCCCGGCGATGGGCAATAATTTCCCGTGAAAGTCTATGATCTGCTCCATGTCCAGCTTGTGGCGCTCGGCTATCTCGAAGTCGATCTGGCTGTGCCAGGGAGTGATGGTCATGACCCCTGTTCCGAACTTGGGATCGACGGCTTCATCCTTGATGATCGTGGCCTTGATAGGGCCGTTTATCCATTCGGTTTCAAAGGTGTCGCCGTGCTTGTACTGTTTGTAGCGGGTATCGTCGGGGTGCATAACCACGTATTTGTCGCCGAACTTGGTTTCGGGGCGCGCCGTGCCTATCTGGAAAGGTCCGTACTGGAAGGTGTAGAACTTGCCCTGCTCTTCCCTGTGCACCAGTTCGTCGTCGGACACGTTGGTTTCCAGCTTGGGGTCCCAGTTGACTATGCGATGACCCCTGTAGATCAGGCCGTCCTGGTACATCTTGGCAAAAGTTTCGTTCACGCACCGGTTAAGGGCGTCGTCCAGGGTGTAGCGTGCCCTGCTCCAGTCACAGCTAGCTCCCATGGCCCGTATCTGGGCGTTGATGGTGTCGCGGCTGTCGCCTACGAATTCGCGGGTGCGCCTTAGGAATTCATCGCGGCCTATCTTGTGCTTGTCTGTCCCCTCTTCGGCCAGGCGGCTCTCCATTATGGCGTTCACCGGCAGGGCGGCGTGGTCGGTTCCGGGGAGCCAAAGCACGTCTTTCCCCTTTTGGCGCTGATGGCGCACCATGATGTCCTGAAGTGTCACGAACAGCGCGTGACCGATGTGGAGCGTGCCCGTCTCGTTCGGCGGCGGCATGCTGATCGAGAAATGCTCCTTCTTGCTGTCCGGGTCAGCCACGAATATACGGCCCTTCTCCCAGAGGGCGTAGATGTCTTCTTCGTACTCGTTAGCCTGATATACCTTAGGGAGCTTCATCATCTCAATCATAAACCCCTGTAGCGATAGAGGCAAATCATTGACCGATTATTAAATCGAGTGTATAATATGCGCCAAATGAGACAGGTGGCAACAGCCGAAGCATTGATGTCCATGCGCGTGTGCGTTCCGGACGAAGGCAAAGTGGAGGGCAGGGTGCAAGACGTACCTTACCGGACGGAGCTGTTCCGCAGGGATGCGCGCCAGGCCGAAACGCTTGACTTCATATTGGGACGGATTCCGCGGGATTCGGGCCTGTCGGCGGTCATAGCAGGCTGCAGCATAGGCGCCGAGGCCGACAGCCTGCTTTCGCTATATGACCGCAGCGGCCGGGAAGGGCGGGCCGAGGTCGTAGGTCTGGACGCGAGCCGTACGGCCGTGGAGGCTGCACGCAGGGGGCTCTATAGGCTTTACAACCACATCATCTTCGGCAGCGAAGAAGATGTGGCAGGCAAAAGGGTGCTGGACGAAGAGGAGTTTCTGGCGGATATGGGATTCACAACCTCTCGCGAGCACAATGAACATCCGACCTTCAGCGCCGCATCGATAATCGTCGATGCGGCACCTGTGCGCCAGGGGCACGCGGTGAGATTCGTGGCGCACGATGCCGCTGAACCGCTGCCTGTTAGCGGCGAAGTCGATCTGGCGCAGGCAAGTAACCTTCTTTATCATCTGGACGCCGACAGGGCGATCCGGATAGCACGTAACATGGCAGATATCCTGGCCGACCGGGGCGTATTAAGTTTCGGTTCCGTCGGCAGCTATTATTTCAATAAAGAAACTAAGGCCCCGATGGAAGCCGCGCTGTACGATGACTTCGGCCTTGAGCCGGTGGCGATAGCCACCGAAGATCTTATGATCTACGCACGGCCGTAGCTTTCATGTGAAAGCTACATGCTCAGGGACGGATCTATATCGAGTGTGTAGGGATCCGTAGGCGGCCGTTTATCCATAGCTACGAAGCAGCCCAGGGTTGCCACCATGGCGCCGTTGTCGGTACAAAGCTTAGGATCGGTATAGGACACGGGCAAGGGCAGGGCCTCTGCCAGCAGGCGGCGCAGTTCGGCGTTGGCGGCCACGCCGCCGGCGATGACGACAGAAGCAGGACCGTGCTCGTCGGAGGCCGCGACCAGCTTATCGACCACGGTACCCGCGGCCACGCGCTGGAAGCTGGCCGCTATGTCGGCCTTCTGAGCCCCAGAGAGCCGCTCTGGCAGCTTCGTAGAGGGGAAGTCGTGTCCTTCACCGATCTGCTTCTGAGCGAGCCTTAGAACGGCCGTCTTAAGGCCTGAGAAACTGAAGTCGTATCCATCCATCCTTGCCTTGGGTAGCTTGAATGCTTCGGGGTCGCCCTTGGCTGCCGCTTTGGCGACCGACGGGCCGCCGGGGTAGGGCAGGCCGAGCATCTTGGCTACCTTGTCGAAGGCCTCGCCTATGGCATCGTCCTGGGTCTGCCCGAGTACCGTGTAATCCGAATGGCCGCGGAACAGTACCAATTGGCTGTGGCCGCCGGAGACTATGGCGGCCAGCAGGGGAAACTCCGGCTGCTTCTTCGGCAAATCATAGCCGGCCAGGGCAGTCCCGGTCAGGAAGTTGGCGTAGACGTGCGCTTCCACGTGGTTGACGCCGTACAGGGGCTTGCCGCGGGTTATGGCCAGCGTCCGCGCAGTGAGCACGCCTATGAGCAGGCTGCCGCCCAGCCCGGGCCCGTACGTGACGGCTATGCCGTCTATGTCGTCCCAGGTGCACCTGGCGTCATCAAGAGCCTGGCGGGTCACTGGCAGGATGGCCTCTATGTGGCTGCGCGCGGCTATCTCGGGTACCACGCCGCCGAACCTGACGTGCAGGTCCATGCTGGAGGCAACGGTGTTGCTCAGGAGCTTGCGTCCATCTTCCACGACGGCCGTCGTGGTTTCGTCGCAGCTGGTCTCGATCCCAAGGATTTTCATGAACCCAGTCTAACAGAGCGAGGTACTTTGACTAAAATCACTTCTTATGTTAATATAATCTAAATAAGCAAGGGACACCATGCCGGATTACGAAGGGCTCGATCTGCCCGTCCATAGCCCAGATACCCTCGTCGCCACGACCCGTCATCTGAACGAAGGTCTCGTAAGCGACATAACCAGCGGTTATACCGATCCGACTTTCGTCCGCGCAGTCATGGTACAGCTTCGAGATCTTTCGCACGCCCCCGGTTCAGCCGGAGAACTGTTGGAACGCACCGATCGGGAGCTTGAAGCCGTCGCCAAGGCCTGCGGCGCCCTGGTGGTAGGGCATGAATGGGGGCTTTACCCGGTAGAGGGTAAAAGCGGCAATTATACGAGGTACCTGCCAGCAAACAAAGGGTTGGGCGGCCTGATAGACCTGCCCAAGGGCCATATACTGGTAGCCGAGGTCCAGACTATCCGGCCGGCGGCGGAATGGCTGTCGACGGAGGAGCTGGAGGAATACGCGGCTCGCGCCCGGGAATCCGTAACCGCCGGCGTTTCCGCGTATTACGAAGATGGTCGGTATCAGTTGTTCGATATGAAATACAATCCCGCCCGTCACGCCAGGAGCGGACCCCGCTTCGATCATTTTATGCTGGGCAGGCCGGCCGGCGAGCCGGACGGAGATCCGGCCACGTATCTGGTAGACATAGACCCGCGCTTCGGCGTGACCGGTCGTTAGGCCAATCGTCTATACTAAAACGGTGAACATTCGCAAGATAGTCAAGCGGATAATCCCGCGCAGGTTATTCCGGACCATAGAGCCGTACGGACACCTGGTAGAGGCCTTCGCGTTCAACGTGGCCAGCGGCTTTCCGGGCCGCGGCCTGAAGGTCATCGGCGTGACGGGCACCAACGGCAAGACCTCCACGGCCTTCCTGATACACCGCATGCTGCAGGAGTCCGGATATAAGACCGGGCTGATGACCACCGTGGCCTGGGGCGTCGGCGACGAATTCAAACCGCAGATACACCATTACACCAACGTGCCCGTGCCCCAACTGATGAAGCGTCTCAGATATATGCGCCGGGCCAAGGTGGATTATCTGGTCATGGAAATAACCTCGCAGGCGCTGGCGCAGAACCGGGCCTGGGGCGTGCCGTTCACCTTGGCCGTGATGACGAACGTGACGCACGAGCACCTGGACTATCATGGCACCTTCGAACGCTACCGGGATGCCAAGCGCAAGCTGTTCAAGCGGACCGGCAGGAACCGCGGGGGCCTCCGGGCCGGCATAGTGAACGCCGAGGATCCGAGCGCCGCGCTGTTCGCCGGCGACGTGGAGTACCCCTTGCTTTACGGGGTGAAGAAGGGCGACCTAAGGGCCGAAGGCGTGAAGATGACGCCGGCGGGTTCCGAGTACACGGCCGAGCACGAAGGTGATGAATACCGTATACGCTGCCACATACCGGGCAGCTTCAGCGTGTACAATTCGCTGGCGGCCGTAGGGGCCGGCATAAGCCTGGGGCTGAAGCCCGGACAGATAGAGAAGGGGATAGCCGCCCTTAAGGCCGTGCAAGGCCGCATGATGCGCGTGGACGAAGGGCAGGACTTCGACGTGATAGTCGATTACGCCCACACGCCGGACAGCTTCGAAAAGTTATTCAAGGACATGAAGCCGGTGGTGCAGGGCAGGCTGATAGTGATGTTCGGTTCGGCAGGGCGCCGCGACGAAGCGAAACGGGCAGTGCAGGGCAGGCTGGCCGGCAAGTATGCCGACGAGGTGGTGCTGACCGAGGAAGATGACCGCGACGTGGACGGCCTTAAGATACTTGGGCAGATAGCGGAAGGCGCCATCCGGGCCGGTAAGACGAAAGAAAAGGACCTGTTCCTGGTGCACGACCGTACCAAAGCCATCGGGTTCGCTCTGGAGCGGGCGGGCAAGGGCGACACGGTACTGCTGTTGGGCAAAGGCCACGAAAAGACCATAGAGCGCGCCGACGGCGAACATGGATGGGACGAGATAGCCATCGCCCGCGAAGCCCTCAGATCCTTGAAGAAGAAGAAGTGATAAAAGTCCGGGTTTAGTAAATCTGTGCGCTGATGAGCGTTAGGGAGCGAGACGTGAGTCTCAAGCTGCGACCTTGCCCAAATAAACGTTAAAAATTACCAAACCCGGATGCCGGATGATGCGCGAACACACCGTATTGCTTGCGTGTCGCATGCACCATCCGGATTCCGGTTCCTACTTACTTAAGTTGAAGCCCTGTGGTACCCCTAGTGCCTCTTGCTCTTGTGGCGCCTCTTACGTCCCGAACGGCCGTGCCCATTGGATCCTCCCGAATCCGGTTTCTCATGGCGAGCTATCTTTTTTGCCACGAGGTCGAGCACGTCTTTAGCCATTTGGCTGGTTCGACCGTTCTTTTGGATGACGCAGATGATTTCACCTTGTTTGGTGAGTCTGGACTGCTTCACATGCTTGCACTGTCGGACGAGCTTGGAGACCTTTTTGCGGAGCTCCTCGTCCAGGTGTGACAGTTTGATGTGGAGCTGGTAGCCGTTGATCTGCCTGTAGCTCACTGCCACTTGTCCGACTTCGTGCCTTTGCATTGTAGCCGTTGACGACGTCAAAATGCTTCCTCTTTCTGTAGGGAACAGGAATTGACATAATATACAAGATAAGTCGTTAATATGCAAGCGGTGTTGTGGATATTGTAGAAGACTTGACCTGGTTTTAGCACTCTAGTATATTGAGTGCCAGAAACAGACGATAACAGGAGGTTCTAGATGAGCTCACCATTGCAGCCTCTGGGTGATTACATAGTCGCTCAGGCCGAGGAAGCCGAAAGTAAGACCAAGAGCGGGCTGTACCTGCCCGATAACGCAAAGGAAAAGCCCAAGACGGCCAAGATAATCGCCGTGGGGCCTGCCGCTAAACAGGTCAAGGTCGGCGACCGCATAGTCTACAAGAGTTTCAGCACTACCGAGGTCAAGGTCGGTGGCACGGAATACATCCTGGTCGAAGAAAAAGACGTGCTGGCGACGGTCAAATAATCTAAGGAGGAATACTATATGGCAAAGAAAGTTTTTTATGACGACGACGCCCGCAAGCGCGTGCTAGGCGGAGCGGAAGTCCTGTATAACGCGGTGAAAACCACCATGGGTCCGAAAGGCCGCAACGCCGTGATCGGCAAGACGTTCGGCGCGCCCACCGTTACGCACGACGGCGTGACCGTAGCCAAGGGCGTTGAGCTGGCCGATGATGATGACGAGACGCTGGGCTACAAGGTCGGCGCCGAACTCATCAAACAGGCAGCTTCCAAGATGAACGACGTCGCCGGCGACGGCACCACCACCGTCACCGTGCTGA
>DASUOD010000136.1:0-2938 GCA_036276795.1 Saccharimonadales bacterium (SeqCode) | reverse complement strand
GATTTACCGTATAGACCACTATCTGGCGAAAGAAACGGCTCAGAACCTGCTGGCGTTCCGTATGCACAATCCCATATTCGTGCCGCTTTGGAACAACGAACATATACGGCAGGTCCGCATAAAGGCCTACGAGACTATCGGCATAGAGGGCAGGGCGGCATTCTACGAACAGACCGGGGCCTTGCGCGACTTCATCCAAAGCCACCTGATGCAACTGCTTTCCATCACGCTCATGGACGCGCCCGCCGATATGTCCAGCAAGGCTATTCACGAGGCCAAACGCCATTTCCTGGAAGGCCTGGAGCCGGCTGATCCGGCGGAGGCTGTACGCGGACAGTACGCCGGTTACCGCGAAGAGGTCGGCAACCCCGGGAGCCATGTCGAAACCTACACGTCCCTGCGCCTGAAGCACGGCTCCAGACGCTGGCAGGGAACGGATATGCTGCTGGAAACGGGCAAGGCCCTGGACCGCAAGAGCACCGAGATCGCCGTCGAGTTCAAGACGCCCCATGAAAGGCAACGCAACGGTCTTATATTCCAGGTCCAGCCTGACGAGGGTATCAGCCTGGACCTGGTGGTGAAAGAGCCCGGCTTCGAGGACCGCATGGAACATGCCGCACTGGACTTCCGCTACCACGATACTTTCCGCGACCGGCAGCACATAGACGCCTACGAAAGGGTGCTGATGGATGCCATACGCGGCGACAGATCGCTGTTCGCCAGCGACCACGAGGTACTGGCTACCTGGCGCGTGCTGCAGCCGGTGTTGGAAGCGTGGACAGGGTCAGGCGAAGGCCTGGCGGAATACGAACCGGGTTCGACCGGACCCCATAATTGATTTACACTGTAGCCATGACACAGGGCCATTTTTGAGCCATGCTCCTGGATTTTCTGATAGTGGTGGGCTGCGCCTTCGCGCTTTATCGCGGCATGAAGCTGGGCTTCGTCAGGCAGGCCCTGTCGGCCGGCGGGTTCTTCGCGGGACTGATGTTAGGCGTATGGGTGACGCCTCGCATCATAGATGTGGTCAACGGTCCGGCCCTGAAGTCCGCGCTGACCCTGTTCGTGGTCCTGGGTACCGGCCTGATGCTGTTGATGATAGGCGAGTTCATAGGCCTCCAGCTCAAGTACCGTATCATGCCCAAGCGCCTCCATCTTCCAGACAACGGCCTTGGCGGCCTGGTCGGCATGGCCGCTCTGTTGGTTGCCGCATGGCTGGGCGCGTCCATAGTCAGCGTCTCGGCCACTCCCGACCTGCAGAGAACCATCCGCGACTCGCGCATCATCAGCAGCCTTGACCGGTTGCTGCCGCCGGCGCCCGGTGTCGTCGCCAGGCTTAGCCACGTATTAGACCCGAACGGGTTCCCCGACGTATTCATAGACAACGAACCCGTGCCGCGCACGCCGGTGAACCTGCCATCGCTCGGCGACCTGGCGGCCGCGGTCAACGCCGACCGGGATTCGGTGGTCAGGATCAAGGGTGAAGGATGCGGCGGCATAGTGTCCGGGTCAGGTTTCGTCGTAAGACGTGGAGTAGTAGCTACCAACGCCCACGTCGTAGCAGGCATACGGCATCCATATGTGCAGGACGGTGACGGCGGCCATGAGGCCGAAGCCATATGGTTCGACCCCGAGCTGGACTTCGCGCTGTTAAAGGCCGATGACCTGGACGAACCCAGCCTGAAGTTCAACAGCGACATAGTCGCCCCAGAAACGCCGGCCGCTATACTGGGCTATCCGGGCGGAGGTAACTTCAGCGCCAAGACCGGTGTCGTACTTGATGAGATCATCGCCGGGGGCCGCAACATATACGGCTACGGCTATACGAAGCGCCATGTATACGAAATACACGCCGACATACACTCGGGCAATTCCGGCGGCCCCGTGGTAGGCAAGGACGGCCGGGTGATAGGCATGGTATTCGCCGCGTCCACCACCTATGACAACGTGGGTTACGCGCTCGTATCAGACCACTTGGACGACACGGTGGCCCGCGCCGTTTCCAACGACAGGACAGTCGGTACGGGGCCCTGCGCACGCTAATTGCGCTATAATATCCTAAACCCATGAGCCCCAGGAACTGGACCCTTAAGAAAACTTTGCCGTACATACTCATAATCGGCGGCATCATAGGTGTCGTATGCGCCTTCGCGCTCAGCCAGGACAGGGTGAAGCTGGCCTCGAACCCCGGCGCGCAGCTGGAGTGCAGCCTAAACCCGGTCGTTTCCTGCGTCGACACGATCAAGTCATCCCAGGGGGAGGCATTCGGCTTCCCGAACCCGTTCCTGGGCCTGGCCGGCTATGCGGCGATTCTGACCATCGGCGCGGCCATGACCGCCGGCGCCAGGTTCAAGCGCTGGTTCTGGCTCGCCGTCGAATGCGGCCTGCTGTTCGCTTTTGTATTCCTGGCATGGCTGTTCTTCCAGAGCCTTTATACCCTCCATGTCCTATGCCCGTACTGCCTGGGAGTAGATGCGGTTACCATACCCATGTTCTGGTACGTGACGCTCTACAACATCGACCAGAAGCATATACGGCTACCGAAGAGGGCGAAAAGGGCCTATAAGTGGGTCCGGCGCCACCATCTGGATCTGCTGGCCCTAAGCTATCTGCTTATAATATTCTGGATACTCAAGCACTTCTGGTACTACTACGGCCGCAACTTCTAGTCATTTAACACCTTATAGCTATTTACAATTCATCTGTTTTATGTTATTTTATACAACATGAACGATTTGCGGACCGAACAGGTCCAAGTATCGGATTTCCAAGCTGAACTCGCCAGTATAATCGGCAAGGAGCTCACTGCCGAAACCATAGATACATATGCCGAATCCGCTTTTGAAGATCTGGTGGAACTTATAGGGCGTGCCACAGAAAACTATCCTGTCGGCGAAGTCTTAAGCGGCAAGGAGTTGGAAGACGCCGCATGCGCTTA
>DASUOD010000135.1:0-2628 GCA_036276795.1 Saccharimonadales bacterium (SeqCode) | reverse complement strand
CAAGAATAACCGCTATATGTCAATTCAACTCTAGCTTGCGCTTCGTCGGGGGCCAAGCTATAATGAAAGGCAAGTCCGGCCACCGTGGCCGGGTTTTTTAATGCCCTATAGGGAGGAATTCACGCTTATGGACCTGGACATGAAACAGCTGGCGACAGCCATAAGGACGATCGCCGAAGAAAAGAATCTGCCGGAAGATGCCGTCAAAGAAGTGGTGGAGCAGGCGCTGGCCGCCGCATACCGCCGCGATTACGGCGACCGCGAGCAGGAGATACGCGTGACCATGAACCTTAACACCGGCGACGTCGACGCCTACATTTCCAAGGAGGTCGTCGAAAAGGTAGAGAATCCGGCTTACCAGATTAGCCTTAAGGATGCCCAGGCTCAGAAGAAGAACGCCAAGGCCGGCGATACCGTAGAGGTCCACGAGAAGGCCGATGCCTTCGGCCGCGTGGCCGCCCAGACCGCCAAGCAGGTCATACTGCAGCGTCTGCGCGAGGCCGAACGCGAGATAGTCATGGCCGAATATGAAGACAAGATAGGCACCGTAATCAACGCTACCGTCGCGCGGGTGGAGGGCAACATCTGCCGCATCGATCTGGGCAAAGCCCAGGGCATCATGCCGCGGAGCGAACAGATCCAGGGCGAACGCTATTACCCCGGACAGAGGCTTAAAGTATATCTGAAGGACGTTGAACGCGGCTTCCGCGGACCGCAGCTGGTCGTATCCCGCGGCAACACCCCGTTCATCGAGTGGCTGTTCCGCGGCGAAGTGCCCGAGATGGAGAGCGGCGCGGTCGAGATCAAAGGCATAGCCCGCGAGGCCGGCGTACGTTCCAAGATAGCCGTAGCCTCCAGCGTTCCGGGCGTTGATCCGGTGGGCACGTTCGTGGGCGGCCATGGCACGCGTGTGAACGCCGTGGTATCGGAAGTCGGCGAGCAAGAGAAGATTGACATCATAGTATGGGACGATGACCCGGCAGAGTACATCACCCAGGCCTTGAGCCCGACCAAGGTTTCCAAAGTCGAGATAGACGAAAAGAACAAGAAAGCCAAGGTCATCGTTCCCGAGGACCAGCTCAGCATCGGCATCGGCAAGAGCGGGCAGAACGTCCGCCTGGCCAGCAAGCTGACAGGCTATGAGCTCGACATCGAAGCCGAACGCGAAAATGCCGCCGCCGGAAGCAAGGAAGCCCCGGAAAGCCCGAAGCAGGAGAAAGAAGCGGAAAAGAAGCCCGCCTCCAAGCCTAAGCTCAAGAAGAAGAGCGAGCTGGAAGGCTCCCTGCTCGAAGCCATAGAAGAACACGGGGACTAGCGAAGAATAAGATGGTCTGGCAGGATTACGTCATCGCGGTGGCCCAGATCGGTTTCGTTATTGCGCTGATTCCTACGCTGAGGAGCAAGAATAAGCCGCCTGTGGCCACCAGCTTCATGACCGTCGTACTCCTGACGGTAATCTCATTCTGCATGTTGACGTTGCACCTGTATTTCTCGGCAATCACTGCCCTTGCCATCGATATAACCTGGCTGACCATAGGTATACAAACCCTCAAAGCCGGCAAAAAAATGAAGTGATTTAGCACTCTTGACGCGAGAGTGCTAAGTGCTACAATGTGGATAGGCGATTTCCTTAAAAAACGACTGATAACCAAGCCGCAAAAAGGAGACTAACGAAGCTATGATGCCGAATTCACCAGACTTCCAAGAATTTTTAAACCACCTCACGAACAACGCATTACAAAGTCTTAAACATGCCGATGCCATCGCGCGTAGTTTCGGCAGTGCCTACGTGGGGACCGAACACCTTCTGCTGGGTCTGCTGGCCCAAGAAGGCAGCATCGGCGCCAAGATCCTGGAAGACGCAGGCGTTACCCTGGACAGGGCCCGCATGGCATTGAACCTTACGCCCAAGACGCTGGTCGTCAACGTCGGTGCCAAGGGGCTTTCCGAGACTGCCAAGCTGACGCTGAAGATGGCCTATGATGTGGCCCAGGACTATTCGCAGGACTACTGCGGTACCGAGCACATCCTCTATAGTATCCTGACGCAGAAGAATGCCCGTGCCACCATCCTGCTGCGCGACATGAACATCAACGTCGACGGTCTTACCGCAGAGATCGAACAGTTCCTGACCCGCCAGCAATATGAGGAGGATCAGGAAGTGGGCGAGGGCGGCAAGCGCCGTGGCAAGAAGACCGTCAAGAAGACGGCGCTGGACTTCTTCGGGACCGACCTTACGGCCCAGGCCCGGCAGAGCAAACTGGACCCGGTGGTCGGCCGCGAGAACCAGATCCGCCGCGTCATCACCATACTCAACCGGCGCAACAAGAACAACCCGGTGCTTATAGGCGAACCCGGCGTCGGCAAGACCGCTATCGTCGAAGGCCTTGCCCAGCGCATAGTGGCCGAAGACGTGCCGGATTCACTGCTCGACAAACGCATAGTCATACTGGACCTGGCCGGCATGATAGCCGGCACCAAGTACCGCGGTGAATTCGAAGAACGGCTTAAGAAAGTCATGGCCGAATTGGAGAAAGACAATAAGACCATCGTATTCATAGACGAGCTCCACCTCATCGTCGGTGCGGGTGCCGCCGAGGGCGCCATGGACGCCGGCAACATCCTCAA
>DASUOD010000134.1:0-5586 GCA_036276795.1 Saccharimonadales bacterium (SeqCode) | reverse complement strand
GACCCTGCATGACGCTCGCCAGCAGGCCGATGATATCATCGCGAATGCCCAGGACAGCGGCCGCCAGGCCGTCCGGGAGGCCGAAGAAAAGGCCCGCGCCAAGGCCGAAGGCATCGTCGCCGAGGCCGACCAGCGGATCGCCCAGGATAAGGCCCGCGCCCGCCAGGAGCTGGAGAAAGAGGTCGTGGACCTGGTTTACGACGCCACCAAGACCATCATCGGCGAGAAGGTCGACGCCAAGAAGGACGCCGAACTGATCGACCGCGCCCTGAAACGTAGGCAGGCCGCGTAATGAAGGCCCGACGCACCCGCATCGCCAAGTTGGTAGCCGACCGCGCCCTGAAGGGCGGCGTTTCCAAGCGGTTCAGCCGCCAGGTAGCCGCTTACCTGCTTAGCGAAGGGCGCGTGAGCGAGCTTGACTCCATAGTGCGCGACGTGCAGGCCGATTGGGCGGAGGCCGGCATCGTAGAGGTGATCGCTTCCAGCGCCCATCCGCTTACCGCTTCGATCAAGGCCGATATCAAACAGCAGGTACGCCGGGTATACCCCGGCGCCAAGCGGATCATCGTCACCGACGCCTACGACCCCGACGTCATCGGCGGCGTAAGACTGAATATGCCCGGCAAGCAGCTCGACCTGAGCGTCCAGGCCAAATTGAACCAGTTCAAACAATTAACTACCGTTACCGGAAGCAAGGAAAGGAAATAGAGTGCCCGAATTATCAATCACCGATCTGTCAGAAGATATCAGGAAGGCCATATCAGAGCTTAAGACCCGGCCCGAGATCGAAAGCGTCGGCATAGTCACGCGCGTGGGCGACGGCATCGCCTGGATCTACGGCCTGAGCAAGGCCGGCTACAGCGAGATGCTCCAGATAGAGGGCGTCTCCGGCAAGAACGTCACGGCTTTCGCCTTCAACCTGGGCGAAGACGAGATTGGCGCCGTGCTCCTGGGCGAAGACACGGAGGTAGAAGCCGGCGCCAAGGTACGCCTGTCCGGCCAGGTGCTCGAAGTGCCGGTTGGTCCGGAGCTGGTCGGCCGCGTGGTGGATCCTCTGGGCAATCCCCTGGACGGCCGAGGACCCATCAAGACCAAGCAGACTTCCCGCGTGGAACGGCGTGCTCCCGGCGTGCTGGACCGCAAAAGCGTGCATGAACCGCTGATGACCGGCGTGATGGCCGTAGACGCCACCGTGCCGATCGGGCGCGGCCAGCGCGAGCTTATAATCGGCGACCGCCAGACCGGTAAGACCGCCGTGGTGGTCGATACCATGGTCAACCAGGCCCGCCAGAAGACCGGCGTCATCAACGTCTACGTGGCCATCGGCCAGAAGCTGTCCAAGATCGCCGCCCTGCAGGAACGGCTTAAGCGCGAAGGCGTGATGGAGCAGACCATCATAGTGGCCACCAGCCCGTCCGATCCGGCCGCCATGCTTTATCTGGCGCCGTACGCCGGCTGCGCCATGGGCGAATACTTCCGCGACAACAAGCAGCATGCGCTCATCATCTACGACGACCTGACCAAGCATGCCCAGGCCTACCGCCAGATGTCGCTCCTGCTCCGCCGCCCGCCCGGCCGCGAAGCCTACCCCGGCGACGTGTTCTACCTGCACTCGCGCCTTCTGGAGCGCGCTGCCAAGCTGAGCGACAAGCTCGGCGCCGGTTCGCTCACCGCCCTGCCCGTAATCGAGACGCAGGCCGGCGATATCTCGGCCTACATCCCTACCAACGTCATATCCATCACCGACGGCCAGATCTTCCTGGAAACGAACCTGTTCTACCAGGGCATTCGCCCCGCCATCTCGGTGGGTCTTAGCGTGTCGCGTGTGGGCGGCAGCGCCCAGACCAAGGCCATCAAAGCCGCCGCCGGCGGCCTTAAGCTGGCCCTGGCCCAGTTCCGCGAGCTGGCGTCGTTCAGCCAGTTCTCTACCGATCTGGATCCGGAGACCCGCCAGACCATCGAGCGCGGCCAGCGCCTGACGGAACTGCTCAAACAGCCCCAGTACAGTCCGTACGCGATCTGGGAGATGTACGCCAGCCTGTACGCGGCCACCCAGGGCTGCTTCGACCAGGTCCCCATCGAGAAGATCAAACCGGCCGAACAGGCCCTGCACCGCGAACTCAAGTCCAAGCACGCCAAGCTGGTCAAGGAGCTGAACTCCGGCGACAAGCCTACCGATGCCCAGAATGACACCGTGCTCAAGGTGGCCAAATCCGTGGCCGCCGGCTACAAGGAAGCGCCTAAGAAGGCCAAACAGGCGGATAAGGAACGATAGTGGCCAGCACCATAACCTTAAAGCGCCGGATAACGTCCATCCGCGGTACGCGGCAGATCACCAAGGCCATGGAACTGGTATCCGCCAGCAAACTGCGCCGGGCCCAGGAGTATGCCCTAGCCAGCCGCGACTACGGCGATCTGGCATACGACCTGCTAAGAAGGCTCAACACCATGACCGAGGTCGGCAACCAACCGCTGTTCGCCGAGCGGCCGGTGAAGAACCGGCTGTACATAGTGGTCACCAGCAATACCGGCCTGGCCGGAGCCTATAACGCCAACGTCCTGAAGCTATTGGCCGAATCGCTTCAGCGCGATCATCGCGAAAAGGTCGGGAGTCATGTGATCACCGTCGGCAGCAAAGGCGCCCAGTTCGCACGCCGCGTGCACGACGTCGACCTGGTGGCCGTCTATCCGCCCTTCGGAGACCGGCCCACGGCCAACGACGTACGCCCCTTGCTCACCAACGTGATGGATAATCATCGCGATCATCTGGCCGACGAAGTCAGCATCATCTATACCCGGTTCAAGTCCACGCTGGTCCAGGAGGCCCGCAGCCGTCAGCTGCTGCCCGCTCCGGCACCGGAGGGCGAAGAGAAGGACGTCCCGGCCAGCAACTTCGAACCGGACGTGGAAACGGTGGTCGAACAGGTCACTACCCGGCTCATAGAAGCCCAGATATGGCAATCCATACTCGAAAGCCTGGCAAGCGAGCATGCCATGCGCATGATGGCCACCAAGAACGCCACCGACAACGCCAACGACCTGATAGAGGATTACACCTTGGAACTTAACACTGCCCGGCAGGCCGCCATCACCCAGGAACTGGCCGAGATTACCGGCGGCGCCGAGGCATTAAACTGATAGATAAGGAGAGATAGATGGCAACAGCGACCAAGAACAAACCTAAGACGACCGCCAAGAAGGCCAAGGCCGGCAAGATCACGCAGATAGTCGGCGTGGTGGTGGACGTGGAGTTCGCCGGCGGCAACCTGCCGGCGATATATAACGCGCTGGAGCTGACGCACGACGGCCAGAAGATGACCCTGGAGGTGGCCCAGCACCTGAGCGAATCCAGCGTGCGCGCCATCGCTCTGAGCTCCACGGACGGCCTGGAGCGTGGCACCGAAGTACGCGACACCGGCGCGGCCATCAGCGTGCCCGTGGGCAAGAAGACCCTGGGCCGCATGTTCAACGTCACCGGCCAGCCCATAGACGACAAAGGCGGCGATTTCAAGGAGTTCGCGCCCATACACAAGTCTCCGCCGCCGCTCATCGACCAGTCCAGCCGGGTAGAGATCCTGGAGACCGGAATCAAGGTGATCGACCTGATCTGCCCTATGACCAAGGGCGGCAAGGCCGGTCTGTTCGGCGGCGCCGGCGTGGGCAAGACGGTGCTCATCCAGGAGCTGATCAACAACATCGCCAAATTCCATAGCGGCTACTCGGTGTTCGCCGGCGTCGGCGAACGTACCCGCGAAGGTAACGACCTGTATCACGAGATGCAGGACGCCGACGTGCTCAAGAACACCTCCCTGGTGTTCGGGCAGATGAACGAGCCGCCGGGCGCCCGCCTGCGGGTGGCCCTATCCGGCCTGGCCATCGCCGAGGGCTTCCGCGACCAGGGCAGCGACACCCTGCTGTTCATAGACAACATCTTCCGCTACACGCAGGCGGGCGCCGAGGTATCCGCTCTGCTGGGCCGCCTACCCTCCGCCGTGGGCTACCAGCCCAACCTACAGCAGGAGATGGGCGCTCTCCAGGAGCGTATCACCTCTACGCACAAGGGTTCGATTACCTCGGTCCAGGCCGTGTACGTGCCGGCCGACGACCTTACCGACCCGGCCCCGGCGACCACCTTCGCCCACCTGGACAGCACCATCACCCTTAGCCGCGCGCTTACCGAGATCGGCATCTACCCCGCCATCGACCCGCTGGACTCCAGCTCGAACATCCTGGACCCGGAGATCGTCGGCGAGGAGCACTACCAGGTGGCCCGCGAGGTCCAGCGCGTATTGCAACGTTACAAGGACCTGCAGGACATCATCGCCATCCTGGGCATGGAAGAACTCTCCGAAGAAGACAAACAGCTGGTGTACCGGGCCCGTAAGATCCAGCGCTTCTTAAGCCAGCCGTTCTTCGTCGCCGAGCAGTTCACAGGCAACTCCGGCCAATACGTGAAGCTGTCGGACACCATCCAGGGCTTCCGCGAGATACTTGACGGCAAACACGATTCCAAGCCGGAGAGCGCCTTCTACATGAAGGGCGGCATCCAGGAAGTCAAAGCTCCCAAAGGATCCAAGTAGTGTTCCACTTCCAGCTGGTCTCCTTAAGCGGCAAGAAGTTCGATGAGGACGTCTACGAGGTCGTCCTGCCTACGCTGGACGGCGAGATAGGCGTGCTCCAGGACCATATGCCGCTGGTAAGCGTGGCCACCAACGGCGCCATCATGATACGCCGGGGCGCCAAGGATCCCGACCACAAGCGCGAGTATTTCGCAGTCAATGGCGGCATCATAGAAGTTGCCGATAATAACCTGCGCGTATTGGTAGACGAAGCCGACCATGCCGACGAACTGAGCGAAGCCGAGGTGCAGAAAGCCCTGCAGAGAGCCCAGAAGATGAAGACCGAGGCCAAGGACCAGGTCAGCCTGGAGCATGCCCAGAGCATGGTGGACAGGCAGACCGTGCGCCTGCAGGTAGCCGGCCTGAAACGCCGCCGCCAACGCAACTGACAATAAAAAAGGCCCTTAGGCCGTTTCTGCTGATCCGGGGCGGCGGACCGCGATGTCTTCCACGCCGAGCGCCCGCATGGTGCCGATCACATCGATGAGTTCGGCAATCTGAAGATGGCGCTTGTCGTGGGGATACGTAGGCCGGACACGGTCTCCGGCTTCTTCTATGGCCCAGCTATCCTGGTTATAGGCTTCCAGACCCGCACCGTTGGCGGCGTCGCTGTCCAACGATGAGCCGGGCACCAGATTCACTATGCCTTCTGTTCCGGTGTGCTCACCCTCTACCAGCATGACTTTGGAGCCCTGACCGGCTGCCGACAGCACGACGCTGCGGCCGTCCGTGATGAAGCCGGGTCGTTCGACAAGGCGCTCGTGAGCCGCTATCACGGCATGTGCGAAGTTATAATCGTCCGTATCCTTGAACAGTTCGGGTCTTAGCTCAGCGGCGTCCCTGATAAGCTCGGCTCCTTGGTCAACTATCACTCCGCTGATACGCGAACGTAGTTCCGCGTAACCGCAACCTACGGCGCCATCAAATGTGGGCCGTACCATGTTCCCTGCTTCGGCTGCCACGTCGC
>DASUOD010000133.1:0-8725 GCA_036276795.1 Saccharimonadales bacterium (SeqCode) | reverse complement strand
CTATGTGGGGATGGCCTTTGCCTTTCACGCTGGCAATGGTCAGGTCACCATCGTCATGCACCGTAATCCTGTACTTGCCCATCTCGTAGACCCGGCCCTCATACCGTAGTTTGAGCGGCCTGGTTACTGCGATGACCCGGTCCTCCTCGAACTCCAAAGACTCGAAGTCAGGAGAAGATGACAGATCATCGAACTCCTTGGCAAGATTCTCTTTCATCTTCCTGAGCATCTCGCCGGTATCGCCGCTTTCCAGTTCCTCCCTTCGATGTTTGGCTGCGTCCGCTTCCTGCAGAGCTAGAACGAGGGTGCGCCGTGCACTCTCTATCTGCTCGTTCGACTCGCTGACGCGTGAATCGGCCTGTCGGCTTTCTTCCTGCAACCGGTTCTCAGCGGATCTGATGTACCTTTCGCGTGCCGCTATCCTTTCATACTCTTTGTATGAGCAGATAGCTCCAAGCTTGGGGTTCATCAACCGCATCGTCGAGTACAGAGCGTACTCCAGAAGCGTCCTCTCGTCGTACTCGGTATGGAAGAGGAGCCACAGCGATCCACCATTGGAATCTCCGCGGAAATACGCCAGCGCCCGACGGTCCGAGTGCGCGATACGTATGTACTCTTTTCCCGGTTTTCGGGTACGGATCACGCTGCTTTCGCCATGTTTGAAGCTCCGATGATCAAGCCTGAAGTCCTCACCGGGTGAGCTAAAGACGTTGACGAACAGAACTCCGGGGTGATGGCGATGCCCTGCGAACTCAGTGTCGTCGGTGTACTTTATTGCCAATCCAAGTCCTGACTCGGCCTGGAAGGCTTTAAAGATTTCCTCGTCACTGTCGCCCCTGGCGTACGCATTGGTCCACACGATGGGTTCCATCGGGGTGGGCATCCGGGCCAAACTCAGTTCGAAGTAATCTTCGATCGGTTTGCCCTGAGGAGTTTTCAGAGTTGAATCTGACACTTCCTCATCCCGGACCAAGCCCAAAACACTCAGCACGGCCTCGCAATCGCTTTCAGGAAATGCGATGCCTCGCCGGTGGTAGGCCTCACTGCCCAACGCCATCTCGCTAAAGTTGACGTTTCGATCGATCAACGCTGAACGCTGATCGTCGCTTAGGACAATATCTATGTAAAGCATTGCATCTCCTTGGTCGTGGTCTCTACTCTATGTGCGACAACCGGAGCCTAGTCGTACAACGCTTATTTAGCGCTTTCACCATAAGGAGCGTGCAAAGTAGCCTAATAACGAGGGTGAGAGGGATTGATTAATACCTATAAGTGTGTTATTGTTTGTTTTATGTCCTGCCTAGTATTGGTATGGGCTGGCCCTTAACATTTTAGTCGCGAAGACGCATTCATCTTCTGGTTTGAGGTCCTTTATGTGCGACATCTGGAGCTTATCTTAAATTATTTATCAGTCACGCACATTAAGCGTTGTACGACGCAACTAAAAAAGCCCAACGCAAATGTTGGTTGGACTTTGTTTCTATTTATTAAGACCCCCGCACTCGCGGGGGTCTGTTTTCCCTACTTCGCTTCGGGATTCTCCGGACTTGCAGGTTCCGCAGGTTTGGTATCTGCTTCGGCTGGTTTGTCCTCCGAGAGAATATATTGCGAGTGGTGAACTTTCGACCGCTCGTTTTTGATAGGTGTGAATACTGACATATGATGCCTTTCGTTAAGATTGTTGCCGTCCGCCAGGCCAACTACAATCTTTTCATTTGCTCCCTGCGAGATATTTAGTGTTGAGGTTGTCTAGCTACTTACAACTATACGCCCTTATTTGACACTTACCTAATCTCATATTATGACATATAAAATATGCAAGCCTGATCATAATCAAAAAAGTCCGGCATAGTTACTCGCCGGACCTCGTACCATATATATGCTCATGGCTCCGGGGACTGGATTCGAACCAGCGACCTAGGCGTTAACAGCGCCCCGCTCTACCGCTGAGCTACCCCGGAATATTTGAACCTGTTTATTCTAACGGCTTATTAACAGATTGTAAATGTGGCCTCGGACCGGTTCTGGCCAAGGTTTCGGCCACCTGTTCGTACAGCTTGGCCACGGCTTCACCGCTCTGGGTGCGGTGGTTGAACTGCGTAAGGGACAAGCCGTGCAGTTCCTGCTTGAGCGTGTCGTACGTCAGAGATGCAAGGCGGGAGTCCCACCTGCCCGGCTGGGCCGACGCCAGCGCGCCCATGGAGCAGCGGGGCTGGCCGTAGATGCCCATGCCTTTCTCTTGCCAGCCGTAACGGCGGATGTAAGAGGCTGCTCTTAGAAAGATGGTGGCGCCTTGTGCGCGCAGGTCTACCTCGTTCATACCTATATTTTATCAAATCATCGGTCGTGCCGGATCCTGACGGCGACTTTGGACATGTTCGGTTTGACAGCCAGAGGGCTTCCTCCCTATTATTGATGGTAGTAAACATAAGCTTGATTTGATGAAAGAGCCGACTTCCGTGGAACGCGAAGAAAGCCGCGAAGAACCTGACGCCGTAAGCGACGAACGTCCTGTCGCAGGGTTAGATGGTGCATCCGTAACTCCTGATGCGCGCGGGCCATCTGATGGTACCGGGCAACCCGCGCCGCCTCCCGGCCCCGCGCCCGAAGTAGTCGTTTCGCATCATGGAGGCGGGGGAAACCGGCGCTGGATAAAAATCCTGATCTGGATATTTGTGCTGGCACTGGTGGCGGCCGCGGGCTGGTTCGTATATGATAAGTACCTCAGGAAAGCCCCGGCCAAAGTCGCTACCAACAAAGATACGAACGTTCGCCTTTTGAAGGTAGGCGTACAGGGGGCCGACTACGGCAAACTTTACCCTGATATATCCACGAGCGAATATGCTTATCTGGCCAACTCGCAGATGTTCGAGGGCCTGGTCCGCTACGAGAACAAGAACAAGGTGGTGCCCGCCCTGGCTACTGACTGGAAGAACCCCGACGGCATGACGTGGGTGTTCACCATCAAGAAAGGCGTCAAATTCCACGATGGACATACGCTCACGGCCAAGGACGTCAAATACAGCTTGGACAAGATCGTTAACTCCGACACGGGCTTTTCAGAGACCTTTGCCAGCACCATAGCCTCCGTGGAAACGATCGGCGATGATCAGGTCAAAATTACTACCACCGACCCGGACCCCACCCTGCTCAATAAGCTTACCTTCCTGTATATCATAGATGACGACCCGCCCGCAGGGGCCGGGCCGAGCGATGCCGGAACCGGGCCTTACAAGATAAAGCCGGGCACCGAGGCTACCACCCTGAGCCTGCGGATGGTGGCGTTCGATGATTACCACGGCGGGCGCCCGTCCACCCGGGAACTTGTTCTTGGCAGTGAAGAGACATCCGCCTCCTTGCTAAAGGCATTCAAAGAGGGTAGATACGACATAGTCGGCAGTCTGTCACCGGAGGATGCTGACAAGTTCGGTAGCGCCGCCCGGTTCATATCCAGCCAGCCCGACGTCAACTTCATAGCGTTTAACACGGTTAAGCCCGGACCTCTCCAGAAAAAGGAAGTGCGTGAAGCCATCCGTTATGCGATCGACCCGAATGCCATAGGCGAAGCTCGCAATGCCTACACCACCCCGCTAAGCCAGCTTATACCGCCGTCCATTCCCGGTTATAACCCGGCCATAAGACCGTATAAACAGGACATCGGCAAAGCTAAACAGCTGTTGGCGCAGGCAGGCTATTCAGAAGGCCTGAAGCTTAAGCTATCTCTGTCGGATATATCGAAAAACGGTCAGCTTACCCAGGAAATCGTCAATGAATTAAAAAAGGCCGGCATTACCGTGATTCCCGACCAGCACGATGATTTCAGTGAATTCATAGACTATTTCACCAGTGGCAAGGCCGAGATGTACACCGTGGATTACTCAAGCGACACGCTGGACGGCCTGGACATATACACCACCACTATATCTGATACGAACTATGATAACCCCGATCTGACTGCTCTGCTGGACGAGGCCGGTAACGAGACCGAGCCGGCCAAACGGCTCAAACTGCTGCAGGATGCCGCGGTAGTCATAGACAAGGACGTGCCTGTAGTTCCGATGAGTACAGAAAACAACTTGTGGTTGATGGATAAGGACTACGTCATCGAGCAGGACATGCCCAGTTCGTTCATATCCGTCTATTTCTACAAAGTTCGTCTGAAGTAGCCCGGAACATAACCATGCGGCTGGACTTACGCGCCAAAGTCACTATGACGATCAGTCTGTTCCTGGTGGCAGTGTTCGGGCTAATCATGTACGTGACTCTGGAGCGTGATGTAGGTCAGCTGCATACCAACCTTGCCAAACAGTCGAAGTCATTCGCCGCGCTGGCGACCCCGCCCATAGGCAATACCTTTCTTCTCTACAAGGATTCGGGCGGCATCAAAGTCATCCAGCAGGTCAACAAGTTCATGGAGCTCGATCCCGACGTGTCGGCTATCGGTATCGTTTCCGTGAGCGGCGAACAGCTGTATACCAGTCATCAGGACGTCAGGTTCAAGGTCAGCCCCAAGCTGGCCTCCTCTTTCAGCGCCCGCTACGTTAAAGATGATTCGGGTTATATACGGGAAATCGTACAGCCGTTCTTCGAAGATTCAGGCGCGCACCGCTATTCCGTAGTCTATAAGATATCGACCGAGCGCATCGAAAAAAGCGTGGACTCTGCAATCCGCCTGATATTGTACGCGGGCACGGCCATCATGGTTATCAGCATCGTCGTGGCCAGCTGGGCCTTGAACATATTGTTCGTAAGGCCCTTGCGGCAGGTCAGCCGTTCGGCGGATATAATTAGCGGCGGCGACTATAACCAACAGATTGTTTCAGACAACAAGGACGAGATCGGCCAGCTGGCCAATGCGGTCAACAGGATGGCCGATTCGCTTAAGTCTGACATCATCAAACTGCAGGAGCTCGACAAGCTCAAGACGGAGTTCATGATGATAGCATCGCATAACTTGCGCACCCCGCTGACCATCATGCGCGGCTCCATAGAATCGGCTGAGAGCGCCCGGACAGTGGAAGAGCTGAAGAACATAATAACGAACGTTCAGGACGGCGTCATACGCCTGCATCTGCTGGCCGAGGATCTGCTGACCATTTCCACGCTTGAGGCAGGCGCCGAGAACCTAAAGAAAACACCGGTGGACGCCAAGCCTTTCGTAGGATCGACAGTTTCGGAATTTGAGCTGTTGGCAAAAAAGAAAGGCTTGCATTGGAGTTTCGTCGACCGCCTGTCCGACGACGCTAAGCTGGAGCTCAGCCAGGCCAATATGCGGAGTGCCTTGGGCAACATAATCGATAATGCCATCAAATTTACCGATAAGGGCGGTTTGGTGCGCGTTTTGGCCAGCACGGCCGGCGGCAGGTTCGTGTTCAGGGTTGAGGACACCGGCATCGGCATCAGCCGGGAAGAAATGTCGAAGCTGTTTACCAAGTTCCACCGCGGCACCAGGACCGACAGATACGATTACGAAGGTGTCGGCATCGGTCTTTACCTGACGAAACTGCTCGTGGAACAGCATGACGGACACATAGATGTCCAGAGTGAGCCCGGCAAAGGCTCTACCGTTACCATTGATCTACCGCTGGCTAGAGCTGCTGGCCCTTCATCTGGTGCCGGGCCCGGCGTTCATCCTCGCGGCGCTTGATGGTCTCGCGCTTGTCGTAGCGCTTCTTGCCCTTGCCCAGTGCCAGCCGGAGCTTTATATAGCGGCCGCCGGTCAGTATCTCCATGGGTACGATTGTAAGACCCCGCTGTTTGGCGGCCATGATGGCGTCGATTTCGCGGCGTTTGGCCAGGACCTTGCGCGCCCTGGTCTGCTCGGATTCTTCTATAGGTATGCCGCTGGTGCCGGCGATGGTGGCGTTGATCAGGAAGAGCTCGTTGCTTTTGACGGTGACGTAGGCGCCCCGCAGATGCCCGTGGCCCATACGCAGGTTCTTCGTCTCGGCGCCGGTAAGCTCCAGACCCACCACCAAAGAATCACCGAGCTCGTAGTCGTAGCGCGCGCGGCGGTTCTGGATCGTCTTGGTGTTGCGGGGCTTCTTCTTAGCCATATCCGTTATTGTAACGGAGCGTAGCTAATCAGTCACCCTGGAACTCTTGGCGGGCGACGTTCCAGAGTGAGGGGTCTTGGAGTCTTACCATACGGTAGTACCAGTATTCGGCTCCCCATAGGTATATCTCGCGCATGCCGGTGGCCCGGCCGTATTGGAACCGGTCCTTCAGCCTTTCGGGACTGAGGGATTTGTTCTGCTCGGCCAGGCTGGTATGCTGGATGGTCTTGCCGTTCGGCGGCCAGGCTTCGGCCTGGAGCTCGCCGATCATCATGTTCTTACCCAGGAATATCTTCTGGAAACCGGCCAGCCAGCCATAGAACCAGGCGGGTTGGGGGTACTCCAGGTAGCGATGGGTCCAGCCGGCGTCCCACACGCGTTTATAGACGGATACGCTGAATTCGTCCGGCTGCGGCTTGCCCGTGGGGAAGCCCAGCGAATTGTTGCTGCGGGGTATGACCACCGCATGGTCCGGGTCGGCCCGTTTGACCAGTTCATATTCATCTATCAGGCGCTGGCGGGTCATGGTCGATGGCGGGCAGATACCGAAACCTTTCAGGAAGTATTCGTTCTCCAGCTGGTATTTTTCCAGGCTGGGCGAATCCTGGTAGCGCTCTATGACCTTCTTCATGAAGGTTTCCAGCTGAGGCTGCCACCGGCTTGGCGGCTCGCTGATGTCGACCCATTTGGGAGCATGGCATTCCGGCCAGCGCGGTTGGCGTAGCCCGACGGTAAGTATGACTTTGGCGCGCGCCTTCTCGGCCTTATCGAACTGCCAGTCCAGCTGTGAGAAGTCGTAGTCGCCGGGGTTCTGTTCCATCTCGCTCCAATAGCTCACCAGCCGGAAGTGCTTCACACCCATGCCCAAGAGCGCGTCCATGGTCTCTTGCGGGTCCACGCCCAGGCTGGAGGCGTAAGCAGGTATGAAGCTTACTCCTTGTTCCAAAGGCTTGGATCTTTCGGACTGGATGTACCAGAGCGCGATACCGTACATGACACCGGTGGATACGAGTACCAGGATGATCAGGCCGATGACCAGGTTACGGAGCCAGCGCTTCTTCGGCATGGCGTAATAATAGGCTGATTTCAAGCCCATTTTAAGTCTGTCTTTGGTATGATTGAATGACATGGTTCAAAGCAGAAGCTCGCGCATTAGCATTGTCATCCCAGTATACAACGAGGCCGACAGGCTGGAGGCCTGCTTGCAGGCCATTTCCAGGCAGACGGTCGTTCCGCACCAGGTGATCGTGGTTGATAATAACTCCACGGACGACACTGCGGATGTCGCGCGGCGCTTCGGTTTCGTCACTCTGCTTAGCGAACCCCGCCAGGGCGTGGTCCATGCCCGGAACCGCGGCTTCGGGGCCGCGAGCGGCGACATCATCGCCCGGATCGATGCCGACACCATCCTGCCTCCCGGGTGGCTGGCTAAGATCAGGCGCATCTTCCGTTCATCCGACGTGAGCGCGGTATCGGGTGCACCGCATTATTACGACTTCCCGCTGGCCTGGTTGGCCGATGCCATCGACATGCCCCTGCGCGCCCACCTGGCCCGTAGGCTGAAGGACACCAACTTCCTGTGGGGTGCCAACATGGCGGTGCGCCGCCAAGACTGGCTGGACGTCCGTGGATCCCTGTGCGCGGACAACAGGATGCACGAGGATTTCGATCTGGGGCTCCATCTGCAGAAGGCCGGTTTCAAGGTCATATATGACGATAAGCTCACGGCCTGGGTGTCTTCGCGGCGGGTCGACAGCCGGTTCATACCCTTCTTGCGCTATACGCTGGTGAGTCCTCGTACCTATGCCATGCACGGTCTGCGCAGCCGTTACCACATGTACCCCGCCCTGTTCGTCTGCTGGGCTTTCCACCTCCCGGCCCGGCTGATCTATCGTGCCTACGACCCGGAAACCAAGTCATATTCGCTGGGCCGCCTGCTTAGTGTGGGGTCCGGACGGGTGGATCCCACCACGAACATCGCTTAACTGTCCCTGGGACTGGAAACCCAGCCCCCGCCGGAGGTGCGCTCGGGTTCGCAGGCGCTCCAAATACCCTTGCGGGCGGCCATGGCCGCCTCTTGGGCTGCCCCGAACACCGCGGACTTGCCGAATGGGAAATACGGGTAGTAGAAGGCCTGGCCGTCGAGTACCAGCTCCCGGTTTACCAACGTACCGTCCGGCAGATAGACGTACCTGAGCAGGCGCCCGTAGCGGTCGCGGTTTGTGCTTAGGGCGTCGGAAGCCAGGCGTACCTTGGAGCGTCCGATCAGCGCCTGCGTGTATGCGGACGCCTCCGGTCCCCAACACTGCACCGGCGTGTCGGGCTTATGGGTTTCCGGCGTGTCTATGCCGATGAAGCGTACGCTTTCCACGTGGCCGTTCATATCTACGGCTATGGTGTCGCCGTCTATGAAGCGCTCTACGGAATAAAGGCCGGGCTGGCTGCGTTCCAGCACGGATCCGGCCCTGCTTAGCCACCCCGTCTGCATGGACACGGTTCCGCTCACGGCGATCACGGCCGCCAATATGGCCACCAGCCGCTTGTTAGGGCGAGATCTTATCCGCATCTTGCTGACCAATCAACGCCAGCACGGTATCCTTGTCAAGTTCCAATCCGTCTATTTTAATGACATTTTCATCTTCGGCCGGCGGCTCCAGTTTGGAAACCAG
>DASUOD010000132.1:0-8321 GCA_036276795.1 Saccharimonadales bacterium (SeqCode) | reverse complement strand
GCCGGCGCCTATGACGTCGCTGTTCTTCTGGTCGACGCCCATGGAGATTTCCGGCGACTGCTGATGCACGTCATTGCTGAACTCGGACTCGGTACTGAAGCCCCAGCCAGGCACGGTGTAGCCGAGTTCGGCGACCTTGTTACGGACTATCTTCTCGAAGTTCAGGTCGGCCTTGGTCTTGATTTCGCCGAACAGGGCGATGCGGTTGGCCCCGGCCACCGTTTCGATGCCGGTGCGGCTGTCAGGGTCCTGGGCCAGGGCGGCGTCCAATATGGCGTCGCTGATGGCGTCGCAGATCTTATCCGGGTGCCCGGCGCACACCGATTCGCTGGTAAAGAAGTCTTGTACTGAGTCAGCCATTAAAAAATCCTTTCTTCGCTGGCTTGAAGCTCGGAAAGGATATCGTTCACATATCTTTCCCGGCTCAGCTGGGCTAGAGGGGGCACCTTGCCTTACGCTATGGCAGGTTGCCGGCGGGTCGCAGGGCTAGGTCCCTATCCGCGCTCTTCATATTCAAATTGTTAATGCAATCAATTATAGCACGCGCCATATCACCGGGAAGGACCCGCCTGGCGCGCACCGCCGAACTTTTTCTCGTGCTTCTTCGCGTATCGCTTGGAGCCGAATATGTAGTGTTGTGACATATCCGGAGAATACTTGCTGGCCGGGGTCTTACGGCCCAGGGCTTCGGCCATCGCCCGGAAGTGATAGGGCTCTCCGCCGCAGCATATGCCGATATATTCCACGCCTATGTCGCGTGCCTCCTTAGCGAAGTCAGCCATCTCGTCCCTGGTGCACAGGAACCTGTCGAGGCCTAGCGTGTAGGCGCTGCTGCCGTCCGGGTTCTTAAGCGACTGGAATGAGGGCTGCTCGGGCGTGGTGCGGTAGGCGATGGGCAGTGCCGCGATCGGGCATGACACTGCGGCCCGGATTTTGCGCAGCAACGGCAGCATAGCCGCCGGACCCCTCCCGCAGTTCAGGCCGACCACCGCTGCGCCGTTTTCTTCCAGCGCCTTGCAGGCTTCGACCCAGGTATGACCATCGTTGGTCTTTTCGCCATGCGAGGTAAAGTTGACCACCGCGGGCAGACCGGATTGGTTTATGACATCCAGCGCTATGAGCGCTTCGCCAAGGTACGGTATGGTCTCGGCTACGATAAAGTCCACTCCTTCCTCTACCGCCCATCCGACTTGTTCGGTGTACTGTCGGCGCACCTCGGCTTCGGAGCTGGCCTTATCGTCAGGATTATACGCGCCGGTGTTACATATATTCCCCGCGAACAACGCGCCGGTTTCGGCAGCGACTTCGCGCGCGATGCGCAGAGCATCCCGGTTCATCTTTTCCAAATCGTTCTCACGCCCGATGGCACGGAGTTTTTCGCGGTGCGCATAATACGTGAATGCCAGCTGCACGTCCGTGCCGCAACGTGCGAATTCACGGTGCAGCTGATAGACCGCCTCCGGGTGCTCCAACACCACCTCCGGCACGTAAGCGCCGGCCTTCAGGTAGCCGCGGTGCTCCAGCTGGAACAGGTAGCCTTCGGCGCACAGCACCGAACCGGGACCGGCTTTCAGCCGTTCAAGCAAACCTTTTTTCTTTGACATAAAAATATCCTTTCTGCCGTATGAGCCAGAAAGGATGTCTTATAGGGTAACATCTTCCCCGCTCATGTGCGGGCTAGATGGAGCACCTTGCGGCCCAAGCCGTAGGTTGCTGGCAGATCGACGAGCTAGATCTCTCCCTGCGCTCTGTATATCTTAATTGTTAATGTTCCAATTGTAGCACGGACTGGAGCCCGGCTGGCCATAGCTTGCTACATACTATCTTTAAAGATAAGCTATAGGTGATGAAAGTAACACAAAGAGCCGATCAGATAGAACTCAGAAGCAGCGGCGCCGGCCAGGATAACGGCGGCCCGCAAGTACCTCCGCCCTACACTCCGCCTACCGCTGGCTAGCTCTTGACTTTTAGTCACTAAATACTCATAATTACGGTTCGAAAGCGAGGGTAGCGACATCTGTCGCTACTTTTTTTATTTCATGAAGAGACTTATCCTCACGCTGGTAATGGGCGCCCTGATCACCTTCGGCGCGCCGTCCACCGCCCTGGCGGCCGGCGGCACCTACTTCCCTCCGGTCGGAGCACCGGCCAAGGCCAAGCCGACACCTAAGGCTGCCACCAAGAAGACCGCCGCACCGGCGTCTTCCTGTACCGGCGAGATCGCACCGGAAATGACGGTCTACTCGCCCAGCGAGAACCCCGTGGAAGAGGATCAGGCCGGCGGCTGGACCTTATATCTATACTCTCCCCGGCAGGATTCTGCCAAATGGGCCGTGTTCTGGACCGGCACGCCGGGAATCACCTACGACTTCGAGGTCTCGAGCAGTTCCGCCACCGACCCTGCCACCGGCAAGTTCGTGTCGCCCGTGACCGCCGATCACGTGAGCGGCAACATCACATCTTCCAACGACATGACCATCGTTAACGGCGAAACCTTTTACTTCCATCTGAATGCCACCGGTTCCGACGGCTGCGCCGGCGAATATGTATCCGGCAGCATAACCGCCAAATACGTCGAAGTGGTTCCGCTCGCCACCACCCAGGGCGGTCACATCGGCCCGCAGGGCGCCAAGCTATTCGCCATGGTCCTGGTAGCCGCGTTGGCCATGCTGGTAGCCAGGCATTATCTGGACCTGCGCGGGGGCCGGCGGCACCCTGTTCAAAACGACGAATCTTACGTATAATCTACCCCTAGTATTGGGGATTAGCCAAGCGGTAAGGCAACGGGTTCTGGTCCCGTGATCGGGGGTTCGAATCCCTCATCCCCAGCCACAAGGTATAATGAACGTGTTGATGTAAACAAACATGGAACAACAGATTTTCTTCCAACTGAGCATAGTGATGGTCATCGCCGCGGCGGCGGCGCTTGTGGCCAGGCTGCTGCGCCAGCCCTTGGTCATAGCATATATAGTCGCCGGTTTCCTGATAGGCCCTTCCGTGCTCGATGTCATCCATAACCAGGCGGCTTTTGAATCGTTCAGCCAGATAGGTATCGCCTTACTGCTGTTTATCATCGGCCTGGGCCTGAACCTGGGCACCATCCTGACCACGGGCAAACCGGTAGCCCTAGCCTTCTTAAGTTCCGTGATATGTACGGGAGGCCTTGGCTTCCTGCTTAGCCAGGCGATGGGCTTCTCCTCTACCGAAAGCCTCATCATGGCCATGGCATTGCTGTTCAGCAGTACCATCATCGTGGTCAAGGCGCTTAGCGACAAGAAGGAACAATCCAGGCTATACGGCAGGGTGGCCGTGGGCATACTTATCGCGGAAGACGTGGCGGCCAGCCTGGCGCTGGTCTTCATTTCTGCCAGCGGCACCGGCGACGGCGGCGTCCGGGACGCCCTGCTGTTGGTAGCCAAGGGGCTGGGGCTGGGCACCATACTAGTACTTGTGGGCGGCTACATCATGCCGCGCCTGGGCAAGTGGTTCGCCTCGTCCCAGGAATTGCTCTATATCTTTGCTATCGCCTGGGCCTTCGGCGTGGCCAGCGCCTACCTGTACGCCGGCTTCTCGCTTGAGGTCGGTGCGTTATTCGCCGGTGTCGCCCTGGCGTCCCTGCCGTATGTGCAGGCCATAGCCACCAAGCTGAAGCCTCTGCGCGACTTCTTCCTGGTGCTGTTCTTTATAAGTCTGGGCGAAAGTCTTCGCATAGACGTCCTGCACTTGGCGATATTGACCGCTCTGGCATTCTCAGTGTTCGTGATAATCACCAAAAGTCTGGTATTCATGACCAGCATGGGCCTGCTGGGCTATACCAAACAGACTAGCTTCAAGACAGGCGTACACCTGTCGCAGATTAGTGAATTCTCGGTCATCCTGGTCGCCCTAGCCGCTACCAACGGGCTGGTAGGTGACGACCTGGTCACGATCGCCACCCTTACCGCGCTGTTCACTATCGCGGCATCGACCTACCTTATGCAATATGACGACTGGCTCTACCGGCGCCTGGAAAACGTGCTGAGCATCTTCGAAAAATCCGAAGTGCGCAAGGAAGTCAACGAACTAAGCAGTTATCCGCTGGTACTGCTGGGCTACCATCAGGGCGGCAGCGCCTTCATCCGCACCTTCCGCAAGATGAAGAAGCCTTTCATCGTAGTGGATTACGACCCCGACGTCATCGAAACACTGGAAAAACAGCACGTCAACCATCTGTACGGCGACGTTACCGAGCTGGAACTGCTGGACGAAATCGGCATCCGCCATTCGGAATTAATCATAAGCACCATAGCCGACCCGGAAACCAACCGCCTGCTGGCAGAGTACATAACCCGCAAGAACGACCGGGCGGTATTCATTTGCCACTGCACCAAGCTCAACGATGCCGACTCGCTGTACCGGGCCGGTGCTACCTATGTACTGATGCCGCACTACATCGGTGACAAGCACATCGACGACTTCCTGATCCACCATGGCACCACCAAGCAAGCATTCGCCAGGTACCGCCACGACCACCTGCTGAACCTTGGCGGTACGGCCGTCAAGGGCTGAGAAACAAGGCATGGAAAACCCCTCGGCCTCCATTCTAGGGTTGGAAGCGAGGGGATTGTCTGACTATCTAAGCCTGTGCCTTAGATGAGTCCGAGCTTGGCCGAACAGGCGGGCCAGGCACCCCAGCCCTGACGGGCCTGCAACACCTTGGCACGGGCGATCTGTTCTGACGCGCTGGCCTGGTGGGGGTAACCGCTGCCACCTGCGGCGCGCCAGCTGGATAGCGTGAACTGCAGGCCGCCGTAGTAACCGTTGCCGGTATTAGCTACCCAGTTGCCGCCGGACTCGCATTGGGCGAGACCGTACCAGACGCCCGATCCCGTAGCATGGACCGCCGGTGTGGCCGGGGCCGGCTTGCTGACGCTGGCTTGCGGCTTGGGAGCCGCGGTCGGCTTGGGGCTAGGCGCCGGGGCCGGCTTCGACCTATGCGGCAATTTCTCGCCGGGGGTCGGTATGCGGATGGCCTGGCCGGGGTATATCAGGTCCGGATCCTTGATCTGCGTGTTCGCGTCGAACAGTCTGACATAGGTGGTCCCATGCCGCTTGGCTATCTTGGACAGGTTATCGCCCGGTTCGACCTTTACCTTGGTTACTTTGTGCTTCTTGCTGCTTACAGTTGTAGTTTGACTTATTGCTTCAGCATGTCCGGCTGAACCAACAGCCGTAATAGCGGCGAGCACCAGGCCCGCCGTCAACGCTTTTATATGCATTAACTCTCCTTCAACTTCTAGAATGTACCCTCCGTTAGATTGATGGTTTTTTATCTTTTGGTGTCAGAAGTACATCTCAATCTCATGCCCACCCCTAGTCGTAAGCATGAAACTATAGGATACCAAACTGATTTTCTGAGTCAAATCAGCATCTCTGATAAGCACTGATCATTCGGTCAGACCTTCGTCCTTGGCGCGCTTATGATCTATGTTCCAGACATAGTCGTTCTTCAGCTTCTGGTGCGCCGGGTCGAAGATGCCCGTTTCGGACTTATAGACCCTGATCTCCGGTTTGAGCGGTGCGGTACGGTGCGCGGACCTGAAGTCCAGGTTCATCACCTGCAACTGATCCACTATGCGTTCCAGCGCCCCGTCACTTTCCTGCTTGGTCATGGACTGGTCCGGCTCCAGCTCCATTGCTATCAGCAGATGTTTATGCGAACGCCCGTCCTCGTAGCTGATGAGCCTGAAGCCTTTAACTTTCCTTGAAAGCTTGTCGTCGGCGTTGATTATCTGCTTGACCTCTTCCGGGCCTACCACCGCGCCGTTATAATCCACCGACAGGTCGCTGCGGCCGTAATGGAACAGGACCGCGAAATCCAGCTCGGCAAGCTTGAGCAGGTCTTTCCTGCCAAGGGCCTTGAGCTTCTTCTTAAGGTCGTAGAATTGCTCGGCATGTCCCAGGTCGTGTATGTTGTAGCGGATGCGCGGGCTTATGTTCTCGAGCCGGCAGATGGTCACCAGCAGTTCGCCCTTATCATTTGTTTCGAACAGGTAATCGTACGGGTTGTACTGGAAAATCATAGGGATGATACCGCGGTTCTGCATGAGCAGAGCTTTCCTAAGATGCTCGTCCTGCGCCAGAGCTTTGCGGAGGGCTATGGTGAAGTCCGATTCGTGGGCGATGTTTATCTCCAGGTCGGACGCGCCGTAGGAGCCGATGACATTGGAATAGTGCTGAAGGAGCGACGCGCGCATCGATTCGCTGATGCCTTCGCCGCCGTAGATGGCAACTATGTTATATTTCTTCCAGTCTATGCCTGGACTTTCCGTGATCTGCTTCAGGAACGGCGGATAGCCCGTTATCACGTAATCGTATCCTGGTCCGAGCTCTTTCAAAGTATCTACGACCTTGGTGATGTCCGGACCGGTCGATTTGATGCGGCCGACGTCTACCAGGCACAGGGTCGTGTTCAGGCCGGTGGCCCACGCGCCCATGGAGAAAGTATTCAGAACGATGGGATCGCGGTCTTCTATGGCATGGCGGAACGCCACCTGCATGATCCGCTTCGTGAAGCGCCGTTCCTTGCGCCCGCGCACCCAGCTGGTCGGCGTACCGCTGCTGCCGGACGACTCATCGAACATCACGCCGCGGGCGGGCAGCCTGCCGTCCATCAGCTTGTCTTCAAGCTTGTACTTCTTTATATAACGGTCCTTGTCCATCTCGGGCACGTCGCCCAGCGTAGCGTGCCACATACCTATCTTGGGACCCATGATGTGGCCCTGTTTGCCCACGTAATCCTTGTAGGCAGGAACCCTTTTGAGCGCGCGGCGGTACAGGCGCACGGCCCGTACACGCCCTAGCCCGACGCGGAAGTTGCCGACGTGGGGTGAAAGGAAAAGCCTGTGCACCGACGGGCCGACGTCTACGGTCCAGATCATCTTATCCAGCAGGGCGACGAAAGCTATGTAGAGTTTTTCAAACATGGGCGCCTTCCATCAGCAGATGTTCCCTGTAAGGCATGCGCAGACTGCGGACCGGCCGTTCCGACTTGCCGCATCTATATATGAACACCAGATAAGAATCGGAACGTGATTCATGCCGCACGCCGGCCAGTTCCAGGAAATCCTTATGGGCCGCCCGGTTGCTCATTATGGTGCCGAACGGATGCAGATAGCGTCCGGCTTCGGCGACCGTCTTCCAGATTCTCATTATCACCGTCCCTACGTTGAACGCCTGTTCCCCGTTGGCGAACGGCGCCATCACGTAGAAGACGTCACTGGAATCGGACATCGTACGCAGGTAATACTGCTTAAGCAGCCACGATATGACCGGCGCCTTCAGGATGGCAGGGTGGTCCACTATGCGCTTCATCAGCCGGCCGTTCAGCTCCATGCAATCATATGCCAGGCCGTCCTTCTTCTTTTCTTTCTCCTGACGGGTATAGCGAAGCCAATGATCGAGTTCCCGCCTGACCGCTTCGTCGGACATATCGTCGAACACCGCGCGCTGGTTGAGCCAGATAGCCTGCTGGGCCTGCTTATCCGAAAGGTGTTGGAGTTCCATGTGCTCATCGGCCGCTATGCGCGCCACCTCTTCGGCCAGTTCCCGGCTTACGCCTTCCTTATATTTCTTGCGGGAGGTCTGGCGGAAACCCAGGGCATGGAACAGGCCGTCATCCGGTTCCTGCGAGTGCCATCTGACATAGCAGGTGGCGAATCTGACCAGACCGGTACCATGGAGGTCTGATTCTTCGGGCAGATGGAGCTTATAGCTGAAGCCGTGGCCCAGCGCCGCGGCGCATAGCGACATATGCTCGATGAACACACCCATGGACACGAAACTGAATATATATGAGATGTCGGCCGCCTTAAGACCACGGCCTTTCTCGAAGTAGGCCTCGAAGGTATCGGGTCCGCTGCGTTTGAGCCGGACCGGTTGGCCGTTATGCGGCGAGGGGTACAGATTTGCCAGCTCCAACAGATCGTTCACATTATTTTCGGTTTTGGTTTGGGAATTCATGCCAGGTTATTGATACTGGCATTATAGTTACTTACTACACCTTATACAATGCCCGTTTTGCTATAATCAGGCTTGTGACGGCACTTTCCGATATACCGCTTAACACCTGGTGCTGGGGCGTGGGGTCCCTCACCCTGATAGTATTGGGTATCAAGAGTACCAAGGGCTACCGTAAGTCGCGCGGCCAGCTCAGCAAGTATATGGCCTGGTTCAGCTGGGTCTTCCTGCCCTGCCTGCTGGCCTTTTCCGTGCCCGCCATATTCACCCTGGATCCCGGCATCATCAGGACGACATCGCTCATAGGCGAACTCTTCTTCTGG
>DASUOD010000131.1:0-2607 GCA_036276795.1 Saccharimonadales bacterium (SeqCode) | reverse complement strand
AGAGATCATAGAGGGCATAGACCATCCGTTCTTCCTAGCCAGCCAGTTCCACCCTGAATTCAAGAGCCGTCCCGGCCGTCCGCACCCGATGTTCAACGGCTTCATCAAAGCCTTGCTCGGATAAGGCCCCCGATAAGATTGCTAATCGACTCCGCTTAAGCTAACATAACCTGTATGGAACCTACCGGAACACCAGCGGCCCAGCCCCAGAAACCGGCTGCCGAGCCGGGAAAGCATCCCAAGCGGATAATGCTGGTAGAGGATGACGATTCGCTGGCCAACGTATACCTTACGCGTCTACAGGCCGAAGGTTTCGACGTACGCCGGGTAGCCGACGGGGAAGAGGCCCTGGCCAATGCCAGAACCTATAAGCCCGACCTGGTACTGCTGGACGTGATGATGCCCAAGGTCAGCGGCTTCGACGTATTGGACATATTGCGCAACACGCCGGAAACGGCGAACCTGAAGGTCATAATGCTGACGGCGCTTAGCCAGCAAAGCGACCAGGACCGCGCCAACTCGTTGGGCGCGGACGATTATCTTGTGAAATCCCAGGTAGTCATATCGGACGTGGTAGACCGCGTGCGGCACCACCTGGACGAAAAATAATTATTCGACGGTGACTTCGGTGCGTGAGACGGATTTGCCGCTGAACAGGCGGACCCGGCGCTTGGTGTACTTGACCACGCCGTCTTTGGCGGCATGTATGGTGAAATCACGGCTGATCTTGGCGCCTTTACCGGCACGCTTGGTCTGGCCCACCTGGCGGACGATGACCTGACCCTTCTTGACCTTGGCGCCGCCGAACAGCTTAACCCCCAGGCGCTGGCCCGGTGAGTCATGGACGTTCTTGGCGGTACCGCCGGCTTTTACATGCGACATATTACTTCCTTGTGATTACTAAGAGCTGTCTGGCGACTATCTGATCCTTGCGGTAGTAGACCAGGTCTTCGTCCCGAGAGCGCTCAAAACTTATCCGATTATAGCCCAAAGCGCTTATCTGGTCAATAAGGGGTAGGTGTCTGAACTCCCTGGGCGCAGTCTGCCAGGCGGGCACGGCCAGGCACAGGCGGGTACCGGAAGCCAGCTGCCCATGGATGTTCCCAAGGAATTTTTTGATGATCAGATTGCAGTCGGCCACGGTCCGCTCAAGTACTTCGGCTGATGGCCGGGAAGTGAACGGACGGCCCAGGTAGGCTTCGCTGGCCACGAAATCGACGGATTTCTGCCACTTATGGTCGGTCGCGTCAGCTACGGTTATATCGTAAGTCCGTGCCGGCAGGCCAAAGGCGTCTTCCAGCCAGGCCAGGTTCTGAACCGTGTAGTCGACCATGCGCGGCTCCAGGTCCGAGCCGGCGATGTCATAGCCCATCAGGAGGGCCTCCTGGAGCAGGACGCCCGTGCCGCAGAAGGGATCCAATACGGTCTTGCCCAGGATCGGACGGGGAACCGGCTCGCCGGCCGGAATGTCGCATATGTCCTGCAGCTTGTCCGCGGGCAGTTCGCCGGCGGCCAGGTTGACGATGATCTGCGCCAGCTTGGGCGGCAGCATGCCGACCCTGGGGTCGCGTTCGGGCCGTCCGCGGTCACGTTTTGAGTAAGCCTCGATATCCTGGACCTTCACGGTCTGGGCCACGATCGTCCTGTCGCCGTCACGTATCAGGTAGAGTTCCCAGCCGGTCTCACCGGTCAACTGGTTGTGGAGCACCTGTGCCGCGTTGAGTTCCAGCGATTTGTTGGGGATCACCCGGACGTTGCGCCCGGTCCTTCTAATGGCTTTCTTGAGCGCCAGGCCGGCGGAATTAAGGTGCCCCCCGCTTGTCTTCAGCCCTATCGCGCTCAGGCCCAGGCGCATCTTGCCCTCCGGCATGCTCTGGCTATGACTGGGGGAAACCTTTACCAGGAATCTCTCAATCTCTTTCAGGTCGGTGGTATCCAGCTCCGTCAGGATCTTACAGAATTTCACGCTGCCGCCCAGCCGGTCGAAGGCCAGCAGGCAGGGGTCCACACCTACGATGGCCGCTTTTTCGCCGACGGGCCGGATCTTTTCGGCGCCATATATGCTTTCCAGTTCGGCCAGGCCCAGCGCAGGCTGGCGCCCCAGTATCATCAGACTTTGCATTCTTCCAGTATAACCGGTTCGTTATAATAGCCTTATGTCCGATAACCATTGGCTAAGGCGGCGCTGGAAACTGGTGGTCAACATCCTGACCCTTACCGCGCTGGGAGTTCTGATATACCTGGTCCGGGATGACCTGGCCGATACCGTAGAAAACCTGGGGCATGTATATGCCTGGGCGCTGCTGCTGCTCATACCCATACAGATTCTGAACTATCACGCCCAGGCCCGTCTGTATCAGCGCCTGTTCGCCATCGTGGGCAACAAGCTGTCCTATAAGAACCTTTATAAGGCTTCGCTGGAGCTGAATTTCGTCAACCACGTGTTCCCGAGCGGCGGAGTCACCGGGCTGTCATATTTCACGCTCAGGTTGCGTCAGGGCAGGGAGCTAAGCGGCGGCAAGGCTACCTTCATCCACGCCGTGAAGATCGGCCTTTATCTGTTGGCATTCGAACTGATCCTGATCATCGGGATCTTCAGCCTGGCCA
>DASUOD010000130.1:0-2326 GCA_036276795.1 Saccharimonadales bacterium (SeqCode) | reverse complement strand
TTCAGGGGTGCCGCAAAAATAATCGTTAAATTATCATTAATTTCGCCGAGATCGGGGACGCTTATGCTTTGCCGGTGCGCATACCCGGGTAATAGTCGTGGGCACCTATGGAACGATTTTCCGGACAAAGCGTGTTTTCCTGGTGGTTCGCGAAGCGGCTTCTGTTTCTGGCAGCGGGCGCCGCGCTATTCGCATGGGCATTGGGTCTGGTCATGTCACACGCCGTCACAGCCACAGGCGGTGCGAGGGCAGGTGAAGGGCCTGCCTGGGCCGCACCGGAACATATCGCCATCAGGCGGATCGGGCCTTTGGGCAAGCGGCAGAATACGCCGGTATTGTTCAGCAATCTGGATTGCACCCCTGTTACGTACCGTCTGGTGTCCGGTTATGACATGCAGACGGGATGCTTCACGGAAACGGTCTTCGGTATGTTGGACAGCGACGATCACACCGTCATATTCAATGGCACGGACGAAGGCCAGCCGCTGGAGGCCTACACGGCCCATCAGGTACTGGCGCCATGGCCGAAAACCGAAGGCCTGCTGTCCTTGAGCCCGTTAAGCACCGATGGCGCGCTCGTGGGCGTCTACAAGCAAGTCTTGGCTTCCATCCAGGACCTAAGCGGCAATCCCGGCCGACCTGATCCCAAACGTTTGGCGGCGACGCCGGACACCGTGCTGAAGGATCCTTCCGGCAAACCGTTGATAATCAACCCTCAGACCCTGGCATTCTCACAAGGAGGAAACTGGATGGTCGCGGAAGCGCTCACGGGCTCTTTCGTACGGCTGAATCCGGGTGTTCCTGACAGCATTACGCCGTTCGCACCGTCCTACGGCAGCACGGGCAGCCCCGCTTTACTCAAGTCACAGGTAGCCGTCAGCGAGGATGGGCGATGGGTAGCCATAGCCAACGGCTACGGCAATCAGTTCAAAGTATATGATCTAAGGAACTGCGGACCGGCGGACAGGAATTCAAGCCGCGACCTTCCGCCACTGGATTGTCCGTCACATGATTATTGGTCATACGCGGCCTCCAAGATACCGGAGCTAAGGAACGTCAGACGTGTGCGGTTCGTGAACGACGGTCTTTTGAGCTTCGAGGCATTGTCGTCCGACAGCTCTCACAGCGGCGTATACGAGCTGGCGCCCGCGCCCGACATAACCTCGCTGGCTGATTATATCGGCTTGGGTGATTCCTACACCTCGGGCGAGGGTGCCTTCGACTACCTGCTTGGCACGGATACGCCGGACAATACCTGCCATCTGGCCGTTAATTCATATCCTTTGCTGTTGGCGCGTGATCTGTTCGGCGCCGGCGGGCATTCCGCGGCTTGCTCCGGAGCCGTCATAGACGACATAGGCAGCACCAGCGGTAATTACAGGGGCCAGGTAAAAGATGGAGCCAGCCTGGACGAACTGCGCAGATCGCATCCGCAGGCCCTGGAGTCCATAGAAGCCGGGTTCCTGCCCGGATATATAGCCCAGCACCGGTTCGTGCGGCGCTGGCAACCACGCATAACCACCGTGTCGATAGCCGGTAACGACATCGGCTTCGGCGACATGCTGCGCAATTGTGTTGCCCCGCATATCAGCCTCAACCGGAGCGACAATACCTGCTACGGCACTTACGAGGACCGTCTTGAGCTGAAGAATCTGATAGACCGTACCGTACCGCGCTGGGAGGCCTTGTTCGACCAACTCAAAAGAGAAGCTCCCGGTACCCGCCTGTATGTCATCGGCTACCCTCAGATCGCGATGAGCAGCGGCGATTGCGGTCTGAACGTCCGATTGGACAGGGACGAATTGAAGCTCGCCGAGGAAATCATAGATTACATCAACCACGGCGTAAGGGAGGCTGCCGACAGAACCGGAGCCGACTACGTCGACATCAGCAAAGCGCTTTACGGTCATCGACTGTGCGAAGCCAAAGGCGACGACATAGCGATGAACGGCCTGACGGCCGGCGATGACTCCGGCGTGGCCGGCGTCGGCCTGCTGGGCAGGGAAAGCTACCATCCCAACGCGCTGGGGCAGAAACTGATGGAGCAGGCAATCATCCAGCAGACCCATGGTTTCGCCGAGTCGGAAAGCACGGCGGACCAAAGTTCCGGCGAGCAGGGCGACGATAAAACCACGGCCCTGCTTGACGCCCCGGCGACAGGACGGACGGTGTACGATCTGGTGCCGGACCGCAGCCTGGTTCCGGAGGCGGCCAGGCGGGGGTCCGAAATCCGTGTTGAAGCATCCGGCGCAAAGGATGGTCTGCGACCGTCAACTATCTACACGCTCCGTATGGACGGTCCCTCCGGGAAAGTGCTGGGTACGTT
>DASUOD010000129.1:0-2582 GCA_036276795.1 Saccharimonadales bacterium (SeqCode) | reverse complement strand
CAGTGTTATCGTTGAGCCTGTATCCCATACAGCTGTGGCTTAAATGTGACAGGTGTGACTTTCATAAGCCCGCCTTGAAGGAGGCTGATCGAATGAGGTGGTGTTTAGACTCGCTCTCGGATCCGCAGGGATTTCAGAGGGACGACAAGCGTGACCAACGCCAGTGCCAAGCTTACCGCGATGACGGCCACGGTTGCAATACGGAGTGAAGCATCGGCTTCTTTCTTGACCTCGCCGGCAATTTCGGCCACGACTTCCAGAAGGCGATCCAGTTCGACTGTCACAGAGTTGAATTTGATGGTTGAGTCGTTCGCCCAATACTGTTTCGCCGCAGCTTGAAGCCGTTGGGCTTCGGCGAGAGACGCGACGCTCCATCGCTGTTCCATCCTTTCAATAGCCTGATGCGACGAAGCGATGTAGGCATCCATGCGTTCTCGAACCGCTTTGACCTCCGCCAGCTCGCGTGCGTCCATTCTCTTTCCCGAAGACGCCTCGTTCGTGGCGTCGACAAAGCGTTTCATGGCCCTGTTCAGGCGTTCCTGCTTGTGCTGAAGTGAGGCCTCGATCCGGTGAAACTCTTCTTTCGTCCCCGCCTCGATTGCGCGAAGCACGGTGGTTCGATAGCGAATGAGCTCACCGTTCACATGCCCCAAATCCGTCGCAGCCAGCGTATATTCTGCGTAGATCACACGCAGATCCTGATCAACCCGGATTAACGTCCGTGAACCGAGCATGCCGCTGGTCACGATCAAGAGACTGATCAGTATGGAAGTCCAATGAATCCGCATGCCTTGTGATGAGTATATCGAGAATATGCAAAGGGCGGAGTTCTCTTTGGAACCCCGCCCTTCACTTCACTCTTCTTCAGTTGACCAGGCGTGCCTGCTTTGCGGCGCTCAGTAAATTTGAGCCTCCGTGCGATGTTGGGAGAGACCGAAGCCTCTCCCAACGTTTGACTGACGCGATCTTAGAGCCAGTTCACCCGTTCAGCGGGTCTGACATAGATCGGCTCTTCGACCTGGATGCGCGCCACTTCCTTGCCCGACTTGTTGAAGCCCAGCACGGTGTCGTTGTACATCTCGAACCGCTTGCCGTGGATCTGGGTTTCGAACACTTTCGGCCCCGGAATGACATCGTACCGGAAGACGATCTGCTGGCTGGCTCTCCAGAGTTGGAGGACGGCCAACAGTTCGCGGCTGGGCACGAGGTACTTTTCAATGGCGTTATCCACGCCCGGGCCAAACATCTGCCGGGCATAGCCGCGCGGGCTGTGCCGAGGCGGAATGTAGAAGCCGTTGGGCTCGGTCCCCCACTGGGGATACAAGGGCAGCGCCACCTGCTCCACCCGGATGGTGTAGTACAGGGGATGCCACCGGTCTTCCGCCCACAGGCCGTCGTCGCCGATGCGCACCAGGCTCTGCATGCGGATCTTCCCCACGCAGGCGGCCATACAGCGCGTTTCCATCGGCTCGCCGCCCGTCAGCGGATCCTTGCCCTCGATCCGCGGATAGCAGGCAATGCACTTCTCCGACACCCGGGTGGTGCCCCGGTACATCGGTTTCTTGAACGGACACTGCTCCACGCACTTCTTGTAGCCCCGGCAGCGGTTCTGGTCGATCAGCACGATGCCGTCTTCCGGCCGCTTGTAGATCGCCTTGCGCGGACAGGCCGCCAGGCATCCGGGATAGGTGCAGTGGTTACAGATCCGCTGCAGGTAGAAGAAGAACGTCTCATGCTCCGGCAGGCTGCTGCCGGTCAAGCGCCACGGTTCATCGCGCGAGAAGCCGCTCTTATCGATGCCCTCGACCAGCGAGCGCATCGAGGTTGCGGTGTCCTCGTAGATGTTGACGAACCGCCACTCCTGGTCCGTCGGGATGTAGCCGATCGCCGCCTGGCCCACTTTGGCCCCGGCATCGAAAATGGTCATCCCTTCGAACACCCCGTAGGGCGCATGGTGCTTGCGGCCGACCCGCACGTTCCACACCTGCCCCCCCGGGTTCACCTGCTCGACCAACTGCGTGATCTTCACGTCGTAGAACTGCGGATACCCGCCGTAGGGCTTGGTCTCCACGTTGTTCCACCACATGTACTCCTGGCCCTTCGAGAAGAGCCAGGTGGACTTGTCCGCCATACTACAGGTCTGGCAGGCCAAGCACCGGTTGATGTTGAACACAAAGGCAAACTGCCACTTCGGATGCCGCTCCTCGTAGGGATACAGCATCTTCCGTCCCAGTTGCCAGTTATAGACTTCTGGCATTGTGAATCCTCCTTGTCATCATCAAATGGTTAGGGGTTTACACCTTGATCTTGATGTGCTCACCTTTGAGCCACTTGATCATGAACTCGTTCTCCTGACCCGGGGTAAAGCCGGTGCGCACCGGTTCCCAAGGGCCGCGGGCGCCGATGCCGCCGTCTTCCGCCTTGGTGATGCGGATTAAGCATTCTTTCGGCGTCGTGTTGACCGCATGGTGGTCGATGGCATAGCCCCACTTGAACTTCCAGGCAATCGCATGTTTGCCCGGCAGTGAGTCGGTTTGGTGCATCGGCATCAGCCACGACCGGGTAAAGGACTGTTGCGCCCC
>DASUOD010000128.1:0-2998 GCA_036276795.1 Saccharimonadales bacterium (SeqCode) | reverse complement strand
GCCAAACTTGGTTTGCACAAACGTTTTTACTGCGAAAATTCCTGCTACAATTAGCAAAATTAAGGTTATAGAGCGCAGCCAGCGAGAGTCAACATGCTTAATAATTGACTGTATGTATCCGCTGAAGATAACACCTATTATTGCGAGTGTAATGCTGGCTTTTATGTCCAGGTTTCTGACCGACTCAATTTGTTGTGCCAGACGTTCTTTCACCAGCTCGTAGGCAATTGCTTGTTTTTCGGTGTACGCTTTCGACCCTTTGCTCATAGTTCGGATTCTATCACCTGTTCTGTAGCAAGTGAATCTGAAAATGCTAAAATTTAATCTTTATTTAATGGTTCTAAGGTCTTAGGGTGCCGGCGAAGACCTGCCAAGCGAGGGCAGATTTGGCGAACAGGCTTAGGTAGATGTATACCTTTTCGCCGTAGCGGTAGTCCTTCCATTTCCCTACCTTCTTGTACTGCAGGATCATATTCGCGGCGAAACAGCTGAAGAACACGAAGATCGACACGAATATCCAGTACACGAACATGGGCGGCTGGGAGCCGCCATATGTTGATGAGGTGTAGAAGTAGTAGGCGATGACGGCCCAGGGGATCAGCCCCGCGAACGAGCCGATGTAGTAGCTGAGCCAGCTGGTCTTCTTGGTGGTCTGGTTGTGGACCTCCATCACCAGGCCCATCAGGTTCATGATGGCCGTGAGCGCGAAGGCGCTCGCCAGGATGGCCACGTCGTAGATGCCCACCAGCAGGCTTATGGCCACTATCATGATTGATGCCGAGACGGCGTATTCGAACCAGCGGAACCGGTTGATGCCCTTCCTTAGGCCGTTGGTGTAGGCTTTGTAGCCGATAGTGGCTATGACGTAGTGGGCTACGGCCGAGGTCAGGAAGAACAGCGCGATGAGCAGCGGCAGGGACAGGTGCCCTATGGTGTGCTGGGCCGGCTGCAGGCTTTTGGTAGCTTGGTCGAAGTACAGGTAGCCTGTGGTGATGGGCGGCGCGAAGTCCTTGGCTATCGCCAGGATGATTATGCCCTGCACCGCGTGCACGGCCGCCATGATCCTGTTGAGCCTGCGTAGTTTTTCGTTGGTTATCTTGCTCATGGTTACTTTGTGATTGTAACACCCCCTGCTCGTCCGGCTTATTAAATAATTCTTAAAAGACGTTGTGTTTTGGGGCGGTTTTATTGACCGGGCGCTTCGGTCCGCTCTACAATGAACGGACCATGAGCGACTACGACGGCGTACTTATAGAGAATATCTGGCATGAGCTCAAAGCCATACGCGAAGGCTATGCGTCACTAGCCCACGTTCCTAGTCAGCTCGAGTCCATCGAGCAGCGTCTTGACCGTATGGAGGCCAAGAGCGGGTCTCTAGAGGTTTGGCTTAGGGACCACGATAAGCTGATGAAAAGCCACGACAGGACGATGAGAGATCACGACAGGCTGATGCGAAGCCACGACCGCCGCATCACCAAATTGGAAGCCGCCTAGTCCCCCTTCACCAGAGGCACGAACACGAAGCCGGGTTTTTCTTTCCGGGTTATATTGCCCTTCCCGTCCTTGTCGATGATGTGGATGGTGTTACGCACCGGTACCACTAGGCGCCCGCCGGGTTTGAGCTGGTCGAAGAGTTCCGTGGGCATTTCTTCGGCCGAGGCGCTGACCAGTATGCGGTCGTATGGTTCCTCTTCGGGCCGGCCGAACGTTTTGCCGGCGTGGTGGAACTTGACGTTATGGATACCCAGCTTGGCGCAGTTGTCCTTACCGAACTCCAGCAGTTCCGGCACGATCTCCACGGAGTGGACCATGCCGCCCTGGCCTGTCAGGTGCGCTAAGAGGGCGCTGGTCCAGCCGGAACCGGAACCTATGTCGAGCACCTTGTCGCCCGGCCCTACGGCGAGCCATTCCAGCATCATGGCCACGGTGCTGGGCTGGCTGTTGGTCTGGCCGAAGCCGATCGGCAGGGCCGTGTCCAACCCGGCGCTGTCCTGCATCTCTTCCGGTAGGAAGTATTTGCGCGGTACGGATTCGAACGCTTCGTCTATCGCACTGTCCATGCCCTTATTTTACGCCTTCTGCGCAAGCGGCGCGGTTGGAAGTCAGCCGTTCACGAAAGTCAGGGCGTGGCCCACGCGGCCGGCGCGGCCGGCGCGGCCGATCCGGTGCACGTAGTCCTGGTAGGTCTTGGGCGGCGAATAGTTGATCACGTGGGTGATGTCGGCGACGTCTATGCCGCGGGCGGCGACGTCGGTAGCTACCAGTATGGTGGTCCGGCTCTTCTTGAAACTTTCGAGCGAGCGCTGGCGCTGGCCCTGGGTCTTGCCGCCGTGGATGGCCCCGGCCTGGAAGCCGCGGGCTACCAGTTCGTTGCTCAGGCGCTCCACGCTGCGCTGGGTCTCGTCGAATACCAGCACCTTGGCGACCTCTTCCTTTATGAGCAGGTCGTGGAGCTTATCCAGCTTGTCGTGGTTGCCGGCGAAGCGGACGACGTCCTGGTTGACGTGGTCGCTGCCGTTGGCGCTTTTGACCGACACCGTCCGCGGTTCCCCGGAGAAGGTGCGGATCAGGCCCTGGACGCGGGCGTCCATGGTGGCCGAAAAGAAGAACGACTGCCGCCTGGGCGCGAGCTTCTTGAGTATGAAGCTGACGTCCGGCAGAAAGCCCATGTCGAGCATGCGGTCGACTTCGTCCAGTACCACCATGTCGAAGTTCTCCAGCTTGAGCGTGCCGCGCTGGATGTGGTCCTTGATGCGGCCAGGCGTGCCGATGACCAGGCGCGGGCCGCCGCGCAGGTCGCGCAACTGGGTACCCATGCTGGAGCCGCCGATAAGCAAGGCGCCCATGAAGCCGCCTCCCTGGCCGATGCTGCGGCATTCCTGTTCGATCTGCTGGGCCAGCTCGCGGGTGGGCGCGACGATCAGCGCCCGGGAGTCCCGCTGGTTTATCAGTTTATTGATGACCGGGATGGAGAAGGCCGCCGTCTTGCCGGTACCGG
>DASUOD010000127.1:0-4851 GCA_036276795.1 Saccharimonadales bacterium (SeqCode) | reverse complement strand
GTTGGACGAACAGCGCAAAGACCCTCAGCAAAGGGTAGCCCAGACCCGTCTTGCCCGGGAGGTCACCGCCCTCGTGCATGGCAAGGAAGAGATGGAATATGCGCAGAAAGTCACCGGTTATCTTACCGGCAGCAGCGACATCGGCAAGGCCGATCGCGAACTGGAAGCGATAAGGAAAGAGATTCCTGCCGTCAAAGCCAATAAGGAAGGTTCCATAGTCGAGGCCCTGGCCAAATCAGGGCTGGCCGGCTCCAACTCGGAAGCCAGGCGTCTGCTGGCCTCCGGCGCGGTCTATGTAAACGGGCAGAAGACGGGGCGCGAGAATTTTGAGGCCGGAGACTTCCAAAACGGCCGGCTTATGCTCAGGCGCGGCAAGGCATTCAAAGATTCGGCACTGGTAGAACTTTGACAACGCCTTTGGCCGGCGCTCTGGTATACTATTGAATGATTAAAAGGAATTGACAATGCCCAAAGCCTCACCGAACGCCAAGTCAGGAAAATCCTCCTCCAGGCGTGCAACCCCTAAGACCTCCAGAAGGAAGAAGCGGGCCGATCAATACAACGACCCGAAACATAACTATCTGCAGTACTGGGAGGGCAGACAGTATGAGCATCTCGCCGAAGAGGTAGCCGTATCCAAATTGCTCAGGGGCAAACACTTTGGACGCGCGGTGGACGTCGGAGGAGGTTACGGCCGTCTTTGCATACTGCTGGAGAATTACGCCGATCATGTGACCCTGGCCGAGCCCAGCCACCAGCAGCTGGATATAGCCGAGGACTTCCTGAAAGACCACCCGGACATAGACCGAAAGCTCATGCAGGCCGATGACCTGAAGTTCAAGGCGGGCAGCGTGGATCTGTTGACCATGATACGTGTCATGCACCATCTGCCGGACCCGAGCGTGGAATTCAAGGAGATAGCCCGGGTACTGAGCAAGGACGGCTACGCAGTGATAGAAGTCGCCAACTATGCCCATTTCCGCAATCGCGTGAAGCATCTGGCCCGGCGCGAACATCTGCCCGTCAAACCGGTGGATATCCGGTCCGAAGCCAACAGACGCAACGACGAGATCGCTTTCGTCAACCACAACCCTGCCACCGTGGTCCGCCAGCTGGAACACGCCGGACTTAGGGTCGAGGTCACTTTGTCCGTATCCAACCTGCGCAGCGTGCGGCTGAAGCGGATAATGCCGCGCGAACTCATGCTGGGCGCGGAGAGGGCGTTGCAGCGTCCACTGGCCGCCATCTATTTCGGACCCAGCATCTTCTTCCTCGTTCGCAAGTCGTAATCGTATACTGTCAATATGACTTTGGATACGCCGCTGACGGAACTTAAGGGCGTGGGAGGGGCCATGGGCGATAAGTTCGCCGTGCTGGGCTTGAAGACCGTGGGCGATCTGTTGGATCACTATCCACGCCGTTACGAGGATTATTCAAAGGTCACCCCCATGAATAAGCTCGAGCCAGGTCCCGTGACCGTCGAAGCCGTCATCAAGCAGGCCAAGGGCCGCTACGTGCGCCGCGGCATGCACATCACCGAAGCCATAGCTTCCGGTGACGACGGCAGTGTCCGCCTGGTATGGTTCAACCAGCCGTACCGGGCCGCCGCCCTTAAGCCGGGCCGCAAGTATTTCATCTCCGGCCAGTATGAACTTAGCCGTCAGCGCTTCGCCATCATGAACCCCAGCGTGGAGATGGTCAGCGATCTGCCGGTGAACACGGCCAGGATCCTGGCCGTGTACCGCGAGACGAAGGGGCTGACTTCGCGCCAGATCCGCTTGGCGGTACAGCAGGCGCTGGAAGTGGCCGCCGCCCTGCCCGAGACCCTGCCCGGGCATATCGTCACGGAGCTCAGGCTGATGAGCCGTAGCCGTGCCGTGACCGAGATACATACGCCCTACACCATGAGACGCTTGGAGCTGGCAAAGCGCAGGCTCGGTTTCGAAGAGGTGTTCGCACTGATCCTAGCCAGTCTGCTCAACAAGCAGGAGAACCAGGATGAGCACGCCTTGTCCATACCTTTCGACGAAAAACTGGCCCGCGACTTCGTCAAGCACCTGTCCTTCAAGCTGACCGACGCCCAGCGCCGCACCATATGGCAGATATATCTGGATCTTCAGAAGACCCAGCCGATGAACCGTCTGGTAGAGGGTGATGTCGGCTCGGGCAAGACCGTAGTGGCGGCGATGGCGGCGCTCATGCCGCTGGCCCAGGATCGGCAGGTAGCTTTCATGGCACCCACGGAACTGTTGGCCCGGCAGCACGGCGAGACCATACATGAGTTGCTCAAGCCCCTGGGCCGCGAAGCCGATGCCGTACTGCTGACGGGCAGCATGAGCACGGCCGCCAAGAAGCGCGCCCGTGCCGCCATCGCCGACGGCCGGGCCAGGTTCATCATCGGCACCCAGGCGCTTATCCAGGAGCAGGTGGATATGCACGGACTGGCGCTGGTGATAATCGACGAACAGCACCGCTTCGGGGTGGACCAGCGCAAGACCCTGATGTCCAAAGCCGGCCATATGCCGCACGTGCTGAGTCTGACAGCCACTCCCATACCCCGCTCGCTGGCGCTGACCCTTTACGGAGAACTGGACGTATCGGTGCTTAAGGAAAAGCCGGCCGGCCGCAAACCGATAATCACCAAAATAGTGTCGCCGAACTCGCGTGGGAGCCTGTATGCCAGTATAGATAAGGCCTTGAAGGACGGCGCGCAGATGTTCGTGGTCTGCCCGGTGATCACCGATTCCGACTCGTCGCCCGGCGAATCGGCCGAGAAGGTCTACGAACGGCTTAAGGCCAAAGACTTCAGGCACCGGCGCATAGGATTGCTTCATGGCCGGCTCAAAGCGGACGAGAAACAGGCCGTCATGCAGGAGTTCGTCGACGGCAGGTTGGACATACTGGTGTCTACTACCGTCATAGAAGTGGGGGTGGATGTTCCCAATGCCAGCGTCATGCTCATAGAGAGCGCCGAGCGCTTCGGTCTGGCCCAGTTACACCAGCTCCGCGGGAGAGTGGGCCGCGGGACCGCGCAGGGCTATTGCTACCTTATGACGGGCGATTCAGGGCCGCCGCCGAAACGCCTACGCGCACTGGAAAGTTCGCATGACGGTTTCAAGCTGGCGGAACTGGACCTGGAGCTTCGGGGTCCGGGCGCCATCTACGGCACCTCGCAACATGGTCAGCTCGATTTGCGCATGGCCGATCTAAGCGATACGGAACTTATCAAGAAAGCCCGTGCCAAAGCCCGCGAGTTCGTGGACAACCATGAAGATTTGTTACAATATAAGCAGTTAGCTAAGAAAGTCACACGGCTGAGGGCCGTCACTAACCTTAATTGATATGCATGCCATTGTTTTTCGTGCCCACCAGAAGCTGGACCGGGTCTCCAGACGCCACCTAAGGCGTTATATACCGAAGGACACCTTCTTTCCCAGCGGCGTCCGGATCACCTATTTCGAAGGCAAGCGCGGGCCCGACAGCGCCAAGCTGAAGCGACAGGTACAGGGCGAACAACCCTGGCATTTCATCGATCCGTTCAATCCTGACGACACCGAACTGCACGAGCTCATAGACGTGCACTACGAGGGACTGGTCAAAGCCCTGAAAGACAAGGACGAGGTCCAGGCCGCTTTCCAGGCGGCCTGGCTGGCCCATGCGCTGGTGGACGGTCTGACGCCAGCGCATCACTACCCCTACGAAGAGGAATTGGAACGGTTGCGCGGCGGCGAAAGCCGCCATACACGTAACGGCCTCACCGGCCGTCTCTACGTAAAAAGTCCTTCCCTAAGGGAGTCCGTACTTATGAGCACCAAGCTGGTAGGACCCAAAGGTCTGCTGACCAACCATGCCATGTTCGAAGTCGGCTCCTATGCGCTCATACGGCCTTTGAGCCTGAACAGCGGGCGCCCCGGCAAGACCGATCTGGATAACGTGCTCAAGGTAGGCGTGGTGGAGGTATTCAAACAACTATCCCGCGAAATCGCCGACCTGCGTCTTTACGACCGGTTCATAGTCGGCGGCTGGACGCCGCGGCTGGCCCGTCAGGTGCGTAACGAGATGGCGCCTCGCATGGTCAAGATGATCACCCTGGCCTGGTACTGTGCCTACATGGAGGCCAAGGACAAGCCCAAAGCAAAGGCCGGAGCCAAGCAGTGAGGGTCATAGCCGGCCGCTTTGGCGGCCGCACGTTCGCCAGTCCGCACGGCCACCGTACCCACCCCATGAGCGAAAAGGCCCGCGGCGGCATCTTCGGCGTGCTGGGCGACATCAAAGGGCTGACCGTCCTGGACGCTTTCGCCGGTAGCGGCGCGCTGAGCTTCGAAGCCATAAGCCGCGGCGCCTCGGAAGCCCTGGCCATAGAAGTGGACAGAAAAGCCCACCGTACGATCACCGAAAATATAGAAACGCTGGGCATCAAAGACCGCGTAAAAGCCGTCCGTGCCTTCGCGAACGCTTGGTCGACCCGGCATCAGTCGCAGCGGTTCGACCTGGTGTTAGCGGATCCACCGTACGACGACGTCCCATACCGCGACCTGAAGATACTGCCCCGCCATCTCAAAGATACCGGCACGCTGGTGCTGTCGTGGCCGGGCGGCGAGGAGCCGCTTAAATTCGACGGTTTGCAGGTGGTACAGACCAAGAATTACGGCGACGCCCAACTGGTCTTTTACCAGAAAAACGGCTAAAATACACCGGTACGACCCATGGGGATGTGGTGGAATTGGTAGACACGCTAGTTTTAGGAACTAGTGCCGCAAGGCGTGAAGGTTCAAGTCCTTTCATCCCCACCAGATTCGATGCTAACAGTTGCAGACGGCAAGGATGTCAAAGCAATAATGGAGGGCAATC
>DASUOD010000126.1:0-2572 GCA_036276795.1 Saccharimonadales bacterium (SeqCode) | reverse complement strand
ACCCATGGCCAAGGTAGAAAGTATAAACCCCACCACCGGTACGGCGGCATTGAGCCACGGACTGTCATTATCCGTCGCGTAAAGATAGGCCACGATGACCGCATATGTAAGCACGCCTATACTGATCCGCCGCGTCCAGCTGACCTCCCACGCCTTATCCTGCTCTACCTTATTGTTGCGGGCCTCTATGGCCTCGACCCGCGCTTCAAGATCTTTCATAACGGTTTAATCATATCATCTGTAGTAGACTTACGGTATGAAGATAATAGGCATAGCGGGCGGTTCAGGATCGGGTAAATCAAGCGTGGCACGGGCGCTGGTAGCCAGCGATCCCGATAAATTTGAGCGACTCTGCATAGACGACTACCATAAGCTCCGGACCGACCCGGACCTGCCCATGGTCGGCGACATCATCAATTGGGACCACCCCGACATCATCCGCTGGGACAAGCTGCTATCCGACATCGCCAGTCTTAAGCGCGGCAAGCCTATAACCATCGACGTAAAAGGCCCCAATTATGCCGAGACTCTTAAGCGCGTACCCAAGATCGTAAGCCCAAGGCCGGTACTGATCCTGGAGGGCTACATGACGCTCTACAGCCCCGAAGTATTCAAGCAGTTCGATAAGTCGCTCTACCTGGACTTGGACCAGGAAACCCGGGCCGCCCGGCGAAACAAGAATAAGATCATCGACGTCCCCGGTTACCCCGAAAAAGTCTGGGCACCCATGCATAAGAAATACATCGAGCCCACCAAGGCTAACGCCGATGTCGTGCTAGACATCTCCGGCCTAAGCATCGAAGAAATCTGCGACCGGATCAGAACCTCGGCCAAAGTTTGAAGATGTCAGCGCAATAGCATAGTAAGTGAACAATATTTGTAATTTCGTTGTATTTCTGATTAAATATGAAAATGTCAGAGGTTCCTTTAGCGCCGGTTTTTCGGCAGGATGAGACTGAGTTCGAAGCCGCCGCCGGTTTGGTGCATTACAACGGCCTGGATTCACTTACGCGTATGCTCGACGTGATGCGGGACCGTTCACCCGGCCTTCATCTTTATCTGATGCGCTTCGTCAACGATATAGTCCACCCTTTGAATCCGGGCCATGATACGGATCGGCCAGACGAAGGATCTGGTGAACGCGCAGCCAGTCCGCAGGCGGCGAACGTCCATGCTTTCATGTCCGGTACGGTGATGACGTTCAGCATGATCGAAGCCGTCCACCAGCATACGGGCGCGGAGATACCGGAGATGCCCGGAAACGTTGAGATGACGCCACCCGGCACCACGGAGCTAGACTTGGAAAGCGACACCCCGCTTATCGACCTGTTCTACCGAGGAACCGATTTCCGCGACAGACTACCTCATGTATATAGGCCATCTTTGATACTGATGAAGGACTTACTCTTCGGACACTCACCCGAAGTAAGTGTCAGTGATATGGAAGCCGACATGGGGAATCCGGTCAGCGGTAACAGCATGGGCCCGGACCAGGCCATGCGTCAGCTCCACTTCGCGGGCGGTGCCGCCGAGGCCGCATTGACGCTTGAAAATTTTGCCTACGCCTTGGCGCTTGAACAGGAGCATTCGGACCACGTCGACAGGTCCTAGGAGTATTCATGATTTACGTAATGAGACATGGCTCCTTGGAGGACCGAACCACCCTTGAAGACTGGAGTGACGAGAGAGTCAGAGAGAACACGCGGACCATGATTGCCAGTGGGCTGGGCTCCACGGCCGTTGTCTTAAGCTCGACGGCGGGCCGTGCAGTAGTTACCGCCGAAGTGGTAGCCGAGGAATTAGGTGGGGCCGAATTAGTCAAAAGCTCACGAATAGAAATAGGAGCGGATTGGCCTGGTCTTTCGTGTGTACGAAAACTTGATGATTTATTCGCTAAGGCGCTGGAAGAAGAAGGCGCAAGTACAGACATCAGCGAGGGTCTGGTAGTGGTTGCCCACACACCCTTAGTAGCAGCAGTAGACGATGGTCGGCTCGGCCGCGACTGGGGTATCGGCTACGGGCAAATGGTCGAGTATGAACCGGGTAGTTGGCCGGAGCGAACAGACGTTAACGAAGAATGGCTCGAAACTGCAGTCGCGAAAGCTTTAGCCGAGCGACGCGGCTAGTTTATTGATCGCCACGCGTTCTTGCTTGGCGGTGTCGCGGTCGCGGACGGTGACAGTGTCGTCTTCCAGGGTGTCAAAATCGATCGTTACGCAGTACGGGGTGCCAATCTCGTCCTGGCGGCGGTAGCGTTTACCAATGTTGCCGTTGTCGTCGTACATAACGTTGCCGAATTCCTTCTTGAGCGTCTTGTAGACTTCCCTGGCCTTGCTCGCCAGTTCCGGCTTGTTCTTGAGCAGCGGTGATACGGCGACTTTTACCGGGGCCAGGTCTTTGGGCAGTTTTAGCACGGTGCGCTTTTCGCCGCCGATCTCGTCCGTTTCGTAGGCGCTGGTGAGCACGGCCATCACCAGGCGTTCCAGGCCGAAGCTGGGTTCGATCACGTGCGGAACAAACGGTTTGCCGCCGTCCTTGGGCCGGTATTCCATACTCTTGCTGCTGGCTTTCT
>DASUOD010000125.1:0-4825 GCA_036276795.1 Saccharimonadales bacterium (SeqCode) | reverse complement strand
AAGTCGTGGAGTTCCTTAAGTTCCCCAAGAAGTTCGCCAGTATGGGCGCGCGCATACCCAAGGGCGTCCTCTTGGTAGGGCCGCCCGGCACCGGCAAGACCCTGCTGTCACGCGCCGTGGCAGGCGAAGCCAACGTACCCTTCTTCAGCATCTCCGGCTCGGAATTCGTAGAGATGTTCGTAGGCGTCGGCGCCTCACGTGTGCGCGACCTGTTCGCCAAAGCCAAGAAGAATGCTCCCTGTATAATCTTCGTGGACGAGATTGATGCCGTCGGACGCCGCCGAGGCTCCGGCATGGGCGGCGGGCATGACGAGCGCGAGCAGACCCTGAACCAGATACTGGTAGAGATGGATGGTTTTGAACAGGGTCAGAACGTCATCGTGCTGGCCGCCACCAACCGCGCGGACGTGCTGGACCCGGCGCTGTTGCGCCCGGGTCGTTTCGACCGCCGCGTCAATATCAATCTGCCGGATCGCAAGGACCGCGAAGCCATCCTCAAGGTACATTTTCAAAAGAAACCCGTAGCTAAGAACCTGGATCTGGACGCGCTGGCCGCCAAGGCCGCGGGTACGTCGGGCGCCGATCTGGCCAACATCGCCAACGAATCGGCCATCATCGCCGCCCGCAATTCCCACAACGAGATAACCCAGGACGACCTCACCGAGGCGTTCGAGCGCGTGGCCATCGGACCGGAGCGTAAGAGCAAGGTGATGACCGAGCAGGACAAGCTGACCACTGCTTATCACGAGGCCGGCCACGCGCTCGTCGGCCACGTGCTGCCGGACAGCGACCCGGTCCACAAGGTCACCATCATCCCGCGCGGCCAGGCCGGCGGCGTTACCTGGTTCATCCCCCCCGAAGACCGCATGTTCGTATCACTGGTGCAGTTCAAGGACATGCTGGCCCGCGGCCTTGGCGGCCGCATCGCCGAAGAAGTCATACTGGGCAAGGACCAGATAACCACCGGTGCCGGCAACGATCTGCGCCGGGCCGCGGAACTGGCCCGCGACATGATCGTGAACCAAGGCATGGGCAAGAAGCTCCGCGACCAGGTCTTCCACGTGGACGAAGGCATGATGATAGAACGTATGGTCCACGAGCGCGACTACTCGGACGAGACGGCCAAGCTCATCGATGACGAAGTCGAAGCCCTGATAACCGAAGCGGCCAACCGCGCCCGCCTTATCATCAAGGCCAACCTGCACCACCTGGAGAAGCTCAAGGATCACCTTATAGAGAAAGAAACCGTGGACGCCGACGAGGTCCAAGCGGTACTCAAGGGTTCTAAGATGCCTGACGCAGCTTCGATCCGCTAGTTTTCCTGTTCTTTAAGCCGTATGCCTGTTCTATACTGTTAGGTAAACAGTATGAAAGGACGTATCAACATCGGCAATGCGGCAGGCCTGCTCATAGCCGCTACCTTTACCGGTCAATTATTGGGCTTCCTGCGCACCAAGCTGGTGAACAGCAACTTCCCGATCAGCGGCCCGGAAGGCACGGACGCCTACTTCGCGGCCTTCAACCTGCCGGACTTCTTCTTCTTCACGCTGGCAGCAGGCGCCCTGGGCGTAGCCTTCATGCCAGTGCTATCGGACCAGCTGCATAAGGGCAACCGCCAGGCAGCCTGGAGGCTTTCATCTTCTCTTATGAATCTGATGGCGATAATCATGGGCGTGGTCGGCCTTATCATGCTGCTATTCGCCAAGCCGCTCATACAGCATGTCGTAGCGCCCGGCCTGGATCCCGAGCAACTCGAAGCGGCCGCGACCATAATGCGGTTCCTGGCCTTCAACCCCTTGCTATTCAGCATATCCGGCGTGCTTACCAGCGTCCAGCAGACCATGGGCCGGTTCTTCTTTTACGCGATGGCGCCACTGTTCTACAACATGACCATCATCGTCAGCATATTCGCGTTCAAGGACAACATCGGCATCATCGGCCTCGGTATAGGCGCATTGATAGGAGGCATCCTGCAGCTATTGGTCGTCATGCTCGGCCTATGGAAGCTTAATTTCCGATGGCAGCCGGGCATAAGATTGAGGGACCCCGAATTCAAGGTCGTCCTTCGCAACCTGCCGCCGCGCTCGCTTGACCAAGGCGTGGACCAGGTCGAGAGCATAGTCGAGACCAACATCGCCAGCGGCCTGGGCAGCGGGTCCATCACCAACTACAGCAACGCTTTCATACTTAGTACTGCACCCATACTGCTGGTGGGCACGGCCATTTCCACGGCGGCCTTTCCCAGGTTGACAGCCAGGCTCAGCCAACATCGCCCGGACCTGTTCCGCCGCGACTTCCTGACGGTGCTAAGGGCCATGATCTGGATAAGCATGCCGGTAGTGGTAGTCTGTTTCTTCGGTCGCGGCTACCTGGCCCGACTGATATATTCCCAGGGTAACCAGCAGATAGCCATCATCTTCGGCTTCCTGACCATGGCCATATTGTTCAGGATAATCTACGCCATCATATCCCGTTGGTTCTATGCCCAGAAAGACACCGTGACGCCGCTGATCGTGTCGCTCATAGCCATAGCGCTCAACATATTCCTGGCCATAACCCTCGCGCGCCCAAGCGCCTATGGGGTCGCGGGCCTGGCGCTGGCCCAATCCATAGTCGCCGTGTTCGAGGTGTTCATATTGTCGGGCGTGATGCTGATGCGCGATCGCAAACTGTTCGATGCGGCCTTCTGGGGAGGCTTGCTGCGCATCATATCGGTGACCGGCTTCACCGTGGTAGCCGGCTTTATCATGATCTCGCTCTATCCTCTAAGCCTGGCCGACAAAGGTTTCTTCACGCTTGGCAGCAAATTATTACTCATATCGGCGGTTACCTTCGCCGTGCATACAATCATATCGGCATTGTTCGGCCTGGAAGAAGTGCGGCCGATTTTCTCGCGCCTGCGTAAACTCATGCTCAAACCGGTCAAGCTGGACACGTAACGCCATGCAACAGGATCATATACGGAACTTCTGCATAATCGCGCATATCGACCATGGCAAATCGACGCTGGCCGACCGTTTGCTGGAAGTGACCGGCACCGTCGCCAAGCGGGATATGAAAGCCCAGCTGTTAGACAAGATGGAGCTGGAGCGCGAGAAAGGCATAACCATCAAGCTGGCGCCTGTGCGTATGCGTCATGAAGGTTACGAACTGAATCTTATAGACACGCCGGGCCACGTGGACTTCAGTTACGAGGTGTCGCGCAGTCTGCAGGCCTGCGAAGGCGCCTTGCTGGTGGTGGATGCCAGCCAGGGCATACAGGCACAGACCCTGGCCAACGTCTACCTGGCCATGGCGGCCGACCTGACCATCATCCCAGTGCTGAATAAGATCGACCTGCCGGCGGCCGACGTGGAGGGGGTAGGGGCCGAAGTCGTGAGCCTGCTCGGCTGCGAAGAAAAAGACATCCTTAAGATCTCGGCCAAGGATGGCACCGGCGTCGATTCAGTGTTGGAAGCCGTAGCAAAGCGTATACCGCCGCCCCAACCATCCGAACTACCCGAGACCAGAGCCCTGATATTCGATAGCTACTACGACGATTACCGGGGCGTCATCCTGTACGTCCGGGTGTTCGACGGTACTATCCGCAAGGACGCCCGGATCAGGATGATGGCTACCGGCGCGGCCGGTCTGGCCCTGGAAGTCGGCGCGCTGGAGCCGGCCATGAAGGCCGAAAAAAGCCTGGGCGCCGGCGAAATCGGCTATATCGTGACGAATTTAAAGACCACCCGCGACGCGCGCGTAGGCGACACCGTGACGCTGTCGGCCGGACCGGCCGCGTACGCCTTGCCGGGATACAAGGATGTACAGCCTTTCGTATACGCCGGCTTCTTCCCGGAGAGCAACGAGAAATACCAGGAATTGAAAGACGCCATAGAAAAACTGAGCCTTAGCGATTCGGCCCTGCGCTTCGAACCGGAGAATTCACCGGTACTGGGCTTCGGCGTGCGCGCAGGCTTCCTCGGTCTTCTGCACATGGACATCGTCCGCGAACGGCTGGAACGCGAATACGGCCTGGACCTGGTGGTCACCAATCCATCCACGGATTACCAGATCACGCTGAATGCCGGCGAAGAGCTGGACATAAAGAGCGCTGCCGATCTGCCGGACCCTGCAAGCATCAAAGAGATCCGCGAACCGTGGATCAAGGGCGAGATAGTCGTACCAAAGCAATACGTAGGCCCGGTCATCCAGCTCATATCCGGCCGGCGTGGCCTGCAAAAGAACCTTTCTTACGTGGAGGGCCGCGCCATCGTCAGCTTCGAGGCGCCGCTGGCCAACCTGCTCACGGACTTTTACGATCAGCTCAAAAGCCTGACCAGCGGCTATGGCTCCTTCAACTACGAACTGGCCGACTACCGCCCGGAAGACCTGGTCAAGTTAGACTTCTATGTGGCACATGAAAGGGTCGATGCTCTAAGCGTCATGGTCCACCGTTCCGAAGCCGAAAAACTGGGCCGCGAAACGGTTGCCAAACTCAAAGAAGTCATCCCGCGCCAGAACTTCCAGGTGGCCTTGCAGGCGGCCATCGGCGGGCGGTTCATCGCCCGCGAGAACCTGAGCGCCTATCGCAAAGATGTCACCAGCGGCCTGTACGGCGGCGACGTATCACGCAAGAAAAAGGTGCTGGCCAAGCAGGCCAAGGGTAAGAAGCGCATGAAACGTTTCGGCAAGGTAGACATCCCGTCCGAAGCTTTCACCGTCATGCTCAAGCGTGACTGAACCGCACAAGTCTGTTATAAATAAACAATGCATGCTACTTTGGCCGACAAGCTGGCCGCTTATAAACCCGACGAATCCGCTAAGAAACTTATCAAAGACACGC
>DASUOD010000124.1:0-10310 GCA_036276795.1 Saccharimonadales bacterium (SeqCode) | reverse complement strand
GTCCTCCAGTCCGGCAAGCCTGGTGGCCAGGATTTCAGCTATGAGTTCACCATTGCCCTGGACCTTGGGTTGAAGCGCCGTCTTCAGCGTGGCGATGGCCGCCGCCGATACCAGTGAACCGCCACCGAACGTACTGCCATGCATGCCGGGTTTTACCAACTTGGCTACCTTGCCGCCGACTATCGTGGCGCCGATCGGCAGACCGCTGGCCAGCGACTTGGCACAGGTTATGATGTCAGGCTCGACGCCGTAACCCTGGTAAGCGAACAGCGTGCCGGTACGCCCTATGCCTGTCTGGACCTCGTCCACAATGAGCAGGATGTCGTTCTTGGAACATATGCGCCTGACCTCGGCCACATAATGCCGGTCCGCCACGTGTATGCCGCCCTCGCCCTGGACCAGCTCCAACATGATGGCGACGGTATTCCTGCTTGCCGCCTTCTCGAGCGCCGCCACGTCATTGAACGGCACATGGACGAAACCTTCCAGGTGCGGCGCGAAACCTTCTTTTATTGCCGGCTGGCCGGTAGCCGCCATGGCCGCGGTGGTGCGGCCGTGGAAGGACCTTTCGGTGGTGACTATCTTATGGCGCCGGCCCGCGCCATAAAGCTTGGCGAACTTGATGGCCGCCTCGTTAGCTTCGGCCCCGCTGTTGCTGAAGAAAACCTTGCCTTCTATGCTGTTTTTAATAAGAAGCTTTGCCAGCTCGCCCTGCGGCTCCAGATAGAAGACGTTCGGTACATGTATGAGCTGTTTGAGCTGATCGCTTATAGCCTCGATTACAGCCTGCGGCCTATGGCCCAGGTTGGAAACGCCCCAACCCGACATGAAATCCAGATATTTCTTGCCCGTCTCATCGTAGATATAGCTGCCTTGGGCCTTGACGATGGTTATAGGAAAGCGAGGGTATGTCGGCAGGACGTACTGATCGAACTCATCCTCTGTCATCGTGACCTTATTCTAGCAGAAACACTTGTATTTACCCCGGCTATCACCAGATATAGATTTGTAAGAATATTGACTTTTAAACAAGCTTATGCTAATATTAGCGACATGTCAGAATCTTTAAAAGAAAAACCCCGGAATCCCTCAGGAAAAATCGAAGCACTAGCCGGAGGCGTTGCAGTCACCTACGTAGTTGCCAAGGCAGTCCGTGAAGCCCGCGCACAGCAAAAGGCCGAGCAACACGCGAGGGCCGAGGCTGAAGCCGCGGAGCAGGCCAAGAAAAATGGCAGGCCCGCCGATCGAGGAGAAACACCCCGCCCTGAACCGACTGACAAAGAAAAGGCTGCCCTCGGCAAAGAAAATGCGAAACTATCTTCGCTGAGAACTTATATAGCCCAATGGTTCGACGCTCCGGCTTCCATGCGTAAGATCCTGCCCCGTGACGGCCTGTACCATTCACCGTGGGCTTACCATAACCCGCCCAGGTACGCCGGTCTTCACCGCGACCAGTCAGAGTTTGATACCCCGAGGGAACGACATCAATACCACAGCGGTATGGAACATCTGGTAGCCATTGGTAGAAAGCCTCTTAAAGACGCCCTGTCTGCAAGCAGGCGGGAACACCCGGACTCCCCTTGGGGCACTGTGTTTTCAGGAAGCGACCTTGGGCGTGACGGAGCCGACCGCGCCACAGACGCCGCCGGAGCCCGCCATGAAAGGGAGCGTATCAAGGGCGTGTGGGGAGCTATAGAAGGCATGGGCTTCGATTCTAGCGACATGGCCTTCGCAAGCTGGAAGGATAAAGATACCCGGTACGCGGTGGTGCCATATGACGTTCGTAATGACCTGCATCACACCGCGGCCACAGAGCTCGCGTCCGGAATCGACCTGGCAGAAGACCCCGGCTTCATGATCAAGTACGAAGGCGGTAAACCTGGGGACATATCGGTCAGCATCCGCGCGGTCGACATAAACGGGCTCCGTGCCGAAATGGGCGAAGACGTAATACCGCCCACACCGGATCCAAAAGAATTAGCCAGCCAGGAATACAACGGCCCCGGGGTTTTACCCAGCACCCAACCCGGTGGGTTCTAGTTGTATTCGACGTTGATGTCTACGTATTCCTTGGTGAGATCGCAGGTGTAGACGGTGGCTTCGGCCGCGCCCAGTTGGACGGTTACGGTTATCGCCAATTCGTCCTTGGCAGGCCTATCGACTTTCATGTCGAGCGTATCTTCGGTTATATCCAGGCCCAGGGCGCCGACAGCCTGGGCGATACGGCCCCAGTTCTCGGTCTTGGCATGCGTGGCCGTCTTAACGAGCGGCGAGTTGGCGACGGCATAAGCGATTGTTTTGGCCTGCCCGTAGTCCTTGGCGCCCTGCACGTTGACCGTCACCAGCATGGTGGCGCCTTCGCCGTCGCGTACAATCATCAATGCCAGGTCCAGACAGGCCCGTTTGAGCGCCTGTAGGAATGTCTGATAGTCTTGATCCTCTTCGGTGATTGCCGGGTTGCCCGCTTGCCCGTTGGCCATGACGGACACGGTATCGTTAGTGCTGGAACAGCCGTCCACCGTTATGGAATTGAAGCTAGGCTTCACCGCTTCGCGCAGGGCCTTGTCCAACAGCTCCGGCTTTATGGCGGCGTCGGTGGTCAGAAAGGCCAGCATGGTGGCCATGTTGGGCTGGATCATGCCGGACCCTTTGGCGCAGCCGCCTATGGCCACCGCCTTGCCGCCTACCTCGCAGGTATAGGCTACTGACTTGGGCCTGGTGTCGGTGGTCATGATGGCCTTGGCTACGCCGGCGCCCGAGGCCTTATGGTCGAAGGCGCTTCTGATGCCGGTACTGACCTTGCCGATGGGCAGAGGTCTGCCGATTATGCCGGTGGAAGCCACCAGGACCTGGCCGGCACCGATGCCAAGAAGCTTGGCCGTATCTTCGGCCATCCGCCGGGCGTGCTCCTCGCCCTCCTTGCCGGTCATGCAGTTGGCGTTGCCGCTATTCACGACGATGGCCCGTACATCATGGTTCCTGACGTTCTTTCTGCTAAGGCGCGCCGGCGCGGCCAGGATGCTGTTACGGGCGAACCCGGCGGCGGTCACTGCCGGGCTTTCGCTCCAAATAAGGGCCACGTCCGGTCCGCCGCCGGCCTTGATGCCGGCGGCCGCCGCGCCGGCGCTGAACCCCTTGGGCGCCAAGACGCCGCCGTCCGCCCGGTTCACTCCAGCCCCTCCGTCTCGTCAAAACCGTAAATAAGATTGAAGTTCTGTACGGCCTGCCCGGAAGCCCCTTTTATAAGGTTGTCTATGACCGTGGTCACTACCAACAGATTCTGCTCCGGATCGGCGCTTACCTGTATCTGCGCCTCATTCGTGCCTACCACGTCTTTCAGCTCTACGTCGGCATCGGCCGGCACGACTTTGACAAAGGCGGCGCCATCATAGAAATCTTCGAATATTGTCTGCGCCTCGGGCTGGGTCATCGGTTCTGCCAAGCTGATGTAGACGGTGGTGAAGATACCTCGCTCGAACGGCAGAAGATGAGGCACGAAAGCCACGGGCAGTTTCCGGCCCGCCAGGAACGACAGCTGTTCCACTATCTCCGGACTATGCTGGTGCGCCAGTATCTTGTATGCCTTGAAGTTATCCTTCATGCCCTCCATGAGCTTGCGGGCTTTGGAAATCCCGGCGCCGCTCACGCCAGACTTGGCGTCTATGTGCACGCTTCGGATGTCCTTCCTGGCCAACGGCGCCACGGACAGCAGGCTGGCTGTCGGGTAGCAGCCCGGGTTGGCTATCAGGCGCGCATCCCGGGTCTGTTTGGCATACAGTTCGGGTAGACCGTAGACGGCATCGCCCAGCAGGTGCGGCGCGCTATGTTCGTCCGTCTTATACCACTTGACGTATTCCTTCTCTGAAGACAAGCGGAAATCACCGCTCATATCTACGACCCGGGTGCCGCGTTCCAGCAATCCCGGCGCCAGCTTCATGCTCACCGTATGCGGGGTGGCCAGGAATGTCACGTCGGCCTTGGCGGCCTCTTCCACATCGTAAGCCCGGCAGACCAGGTCGGTCTTGCCGGCCAGTTCCGGCCATATCTCCGAGACCGGACCTTTGGTAGTGTTGGCCGATACGTAAACCACCCTGGCTTTGGAATGATTCAGCAACAGCCGTAGCAGTTCGCGGCCAGAATAACCAGAAATCCCAACGATGCCTACTGTTACTATGGTGTCTTCCTCTCTAACAACTATAGCATGCCCTTCACCCGCATATAGGCGTCCCTGAACGGGACGCCTTGTCCTACCAGCTCATTGATCCTGGCCACTGTGAACAATTCGTCCGTCATCGCCTTGGATAGCGCGTCCTTGTCGGGCTTGATCCGTGGAACCGCCAGGGTCAGCACGTCCAATGTGGCCTTCGCCGTGTCGAACGCCTGAAGGACCACGCCTTTGGTCAGTTGCAGATCACGGTTATAGCCGCTGCCCGCGCCGCCGGCTATGGCCTGCAGCCGTATCATATGGCCGCCGAAGGCGTCCGCGTGGCCCCTCATGATTTCGAACAGGTCGTAGTTCCGCTTATGGGGCATGATGGACGAGCCGGTGGTCAGTTCGGCGGGCAGACTGAAGAAACCGTATTCCTGCCCGGTGAACATAAGCATGTCGCGGGCGAACTTGCCGGCCAGGACCATGACCGGACTCAAGGCTTGTACGGCCACGAGTTCGAACAGGCCGCGCGACAGGCCGCAGTACATCGGGTTGTCCTGGACCTTGCCGAAGCCCAACTCCTTGGCTGTCATGTCCCTGTCAACCGGAAGATCCACCCCGAAACCGGCCGCAGATCCAAGGGGATTCTGATCGACCAGCCGCAGGGCCGCGTTGAGCATCGTATGCAGGTCGTCGAAGCCGGCGGCGAAAGAACCGAGCCAAGCAGCGACCGTGGTAGGCATGGCTTTCTGACCGTGGGTATAGCCGGGCATGGCTATGTCGCCCGCACGCTTGGCCGAAATACCGTAAGCGTCGACCAGCGTAGCCAGCGATCCGTCTATCCGGTCCAGGCTGTCCTTCAGGTACAGGCGCATCATCACCAGCGCCTGGTCGTTCCGGCTCCGCGCGGTATGTACTTTCTTCCCAAGATCGCCCAGTTTCTCCGTCAGGTACAGCTCGATGGCGGTATGCCCATCCTCGTGTTCCGGACGTACTTGGAACATACCTGCCTTCCACTCCTTATGAAGCTGGTCCAACGCGGCTATGAGCTTCTTTGATCCGGACTTATCCAAGATCCCGATGGAACCCAGCATGGCCACATGAGCCTTGCTGGCCCGTATGTCATAGCCGAGCAGACGTTGATCCAGCACGTTATCTTCGCCTACCGTATAGTCTTCTATCATGGGGTCCAGCTTGGCGCCTGTTACTTGCCAAAGTTTAGTCTTCATCTTATATACTCCAAAAAATTAAAAAAGCTCCCTTACCGGGAGCTGTCTGGAGCTTGTTTTCTATTATTTAGCAACTACAAGGACAACTCCCGAAAATACGTGAGTTGCGACGGCGGACATCGTTGATATTAGGAACCAAGCAGTTCATACATCTAACCATACCATAATCTAGCCGCTAACGCTAATCATAATAGGTGCGTTATCAGGGCTTTTTGGGCGTGCAGCCGATTCTCGGCCTCTTCGAACACTTTGGACTGCGGGCCGTCTATCACCTCCGCTGTCACTTCCTTGCCGCGGTACGCCGGCAAACAATGCATGAAGATGGCATCCTTGTCGGCCAGCCTCATAAGAGACCGTGTCACTTGGTAAGGCTTCAGGGCTGACAGCCTCCGGGCGCTTTCCGCCTCCTTGCCCATGCTCACCCAGGTATCGGTTATGACCGCGTGCGCCCCGCGGGCAGCTTCCTTCGGGTCGTCATAATGACGCACGCTCTTCGCCCGGCGCCTTATGTCCGCCCCCAGGCCGTAACCTTCGGGCGCGGCTACAGCCAGCTCCATGCCCAGCATCTGCGCGGCTAGCGCCAAGGAGTTGGAAACGTTGCTATCGGCGTCCCCCAGATAAGCCAGCCTTATGCCGTCGAAGCCCCCGAACTTCTCGTATATCGTCTGTAAATCGGCCAGTACCTGGCATGGATGTTCGGCGTCTGTCATCGCGTTTATCACGGGTACGGAAGAGTGCGCCGCCAGCTCTTCGACGTCCTTATGACTGGACACCCGGGCCACTATCACGTCCGCCATGCCGCTTACCACGACCGCGGTGTCGTGTACGGATTCGCGCCGGCCAAGACGTATGTCGTCGGGCGCCAGATATACGGCGTGGCCGCCCAACTGTGTCATGCCGACCTCGAAAGATAACCGGGTCCGTAGGCTGGACTTGTCAAAGATCATGGCCATGCTTTTCCGCTTCAAGGGCGGATTGGCATGTACGGCCTGCTTCTTCAGTTCGGTCTTCAGTTCTATGGAGCGCCGTATGAGTTGAACTATATCATCGGCGGTCAGATCGGTTACGGATAACAGATGTTTCATCTTGGCTTCGCTCCTTCCGATAACAGCCTGGCGGCGCGCCACAGCAGGTTATAGATCGTGGTGAGCAGCACGAAGAAGATTGTTATGACCAATAGCATGTGAGGGTAGGAAGCCGGATGTTGTAGGCGGTCGGCTGCCTCGAACAACAGGCCTGCAGGATTGACGAATATATCCCAGGTGTTCCAGCGTAAGTCGCGGCCCATATATATGGCGATGCTACAGAAAAGCAGGACCATGCCCGTCCAGATGGCGGACCGGCGCCCGTCCAGCCGCTGCTTCAAGGCACCATGTACCAGATAAAGACTGGTGAAGCCTAGCGCCAACCCGGTGAATACGAAAGAGGTAAACATCACCGCGTCATAAAGCACATAGGCCGGATCTACTTCCTGCAAGTGTATGAAGTCACTTATCAGATAAAAGCTATTGGGTAGGAACGCCATCCATAGGAAGCTTGCGGCTATGCCCTCCCAGCTGGACCAGGCCTTGCGGCGGAGGATATCCATAAGCCACACCGCCAGCATCAATGGCAACCAGGCCAGGACCAGGTTCCACGGCAGGTACGAGGCGGTAAAGTCCTGGCTGCGCCAGGCTCCGTAAACGAACAGACCCATGCTTACGAACGAAGCCACAGCCAGCGCCATCACATACTGTCCGCGGGGCGACCTCCACTTTTCCATGACCTGTCAATTATATCAATTCAGGCCCGGCCAGGGGTTATTTGGCCAGTTCTACCTTTAGTTTCTCGACCAGATCCACCGGCGTGGGGTTCAGGCCGTTCAGGATGGCCACGTAAACGCTCACGAAATCACAGAAATTAGATGTCCAAAGCAGTTGTTCCAGGTGCGTCTTGCCCTCCGGCTTGATCACGTGCGGCGCCGGACGCTTACCCGAAAGCAGGCGCTCCGAAACTACAAACCGCCTCTGCACCCTGTCGTGCTCCAGGTCGGAGCGGATCTCGACCACGGCGTAAGGCTTGTCTACCGGATGGCTCGACCAGCCGATGAACTCATTATGGTTGAATTCCGGGTACTGGTTAACCCAGGCCACGTTCTTGGCGTTCTCGTTCAGGCAGATCTTGAACTTGTTGGCCGCCGGGAACATCTTCGGTCCGCTGTAGGCCACTACGGACTTGCCCATCAGCTCCAGCGCCAGACGCTTGGCGGCGTTCTTGGCCGTAGGCGTTTCGGGCCCCCAGGTACCGATGCGGTCTTTGAGCCATCCGCCGGTTTTATTAAGCTCCGCCAGCTTGCCCTTCGGCACCAGGCCTAGCGGCTCGAGCAGCTGCACCATGCCGGCCAGGAAGAAGAACGACGACATGCGCGGCTGGATACCGCCCGGAATCATGTAGAGTATGTGGCCCGCGGCCTTGGCGCGCTCCTCCAGCTTGCCGCCGGCGGTTATGACGGCTATCCGCGCGCCGCGCGCCTCCGCCTCGTCCAAGGCAGAGAGCGTCTCTTCGGTATTTCCCGAATAACTGGAGGATATGAACAGCGTGTTCTTACCGACGTACGCGGGCAATGTGTAGTCGCGGACTATCTCGAAGGGTACGCTTGGCTCGCCCCATACCTGCAGGTACACGGCCGGCCACGCCGAGCCGCCCATGCCGGCCAGTACGATGTTGTCCACGCCGGATAACTTCGAGGCGTCCACGCCAAAGTCATGGCTTAGTTGCTGCCATTGTTTCTCCACCACGCCCAGCGCATCCTGGGCATCACGTTCATGTATCAGCTTCAGATCGTCCAGCATTTATCTCCAAACTCCTTGTGCTTTTAGCTTACGATTGTATATAGTATAGCCTAAATAGCAGCAATTTCAGGGGGGACGATGTTCGGGCACCAGGACGACAATAAAGATCACAAGAGTAAAGACGAGCCTAAACAGGAGACGGATGCGCCGGCGGTTCCGGAGCCAGCCGGGGATCAGCCGGATCCCGGAAACGATGGACAGCAACCGGACGCCCAGGGCGCACCGGACGCTCCGGCGTCGGACGGACAGCAGGCCGAACCCGTAGACGACGAGCACGCCTGGCAGCACCAGGGCGAACCCGCGGACGACCAGCAGGCCGAAGTTCCCGCACCCGAGGAGCACGCCGACAATGAGCCAGAACCCATAAGCGATATCATCGGCCCGGCCGGAGGTGTCCAGAACCCCGCTCCACCCATGCCGATCAACGCCCGCGACCTACCCGACGACGGCCCCAAGGTGCCTCATGAACTCATAGACATCAAACAGAAGGCCCTTACAGAACTGAAGCCCATGCTGGGTCAGCTCGATCTGTCACCGGAAGACAAGTTCCGCACCCTGATGATGATAATCCAGGCCAGCGACAACCAGGAAATGATCAAGCAGGCCTACGACGTGGCCGAAGACATCAAGGACGAAAAGGCACGCGCCCAGGCCCTGCTGGACATAGTCAACGAGATCAACTACTTCACCCAGCACCCGGCCAGCTAAAGCCGGGCCGGTGAGCCAGACTACATCATGCCCATGCCGGCCGGCATGCCGCCGCCCGCAGAACCTTCGGATTCCTTCTCGGGAATCTCTACTACCAGCGCGCCCATGGTTATGGACGTTCCGGCGATCGACACCGCGTTCTGAATAGCCTCTTTGGTAACACGTGCCGGATCGACCACGCCCTTGGACTTGAGGTCCACCAGGGCCTTGGGGCTGTTCACGTCTACGCCCTGACCGGCCTTGCCGGCTTTCACCTTCGGCAACCATTCGTCGGCGTTAAGCCCCGCGTTGGTCAGCAATATACGGAACGGCTGCTCCAGAGCATCCTTCAGCAGTTGCACGCCGGCTGCCACGGAGTCGGTACCGGTCGTCTTTATACCCTGCGCCAGATTTATCAGCGTCACTCCGCCGCCGGGCACGACCCCTTCGGCCAAGGCGGCCTTCACGGCATGCACGGCGTCGTCCACTCGGAACTTCTTCTCTTCGATCTCGGTTTCGGTAGCACCGCCGACCTTGATCACGGCGACCTTGCCGGACAATGCGGCGCTGCGCTTCTCCAGGTTTTCCTTGTCGTACTCGCTGGTAGCGGCATCAGCCTGGGCGCTTATCTGCTTGATGCGGGCCGCGATCTCGGTTGGTGACCCGCCGCCCTCGATGATGGTGGTCTCGTCCTTGTTGACGATTACGCGCCGGGCCGAACCGACCACGTCCAGATCGACGTTCTCAAACGTCATGCCTTGGTCTTCGGATACGACGGTGGCGCCGGTGAGTATGGCGATGTCGTTCAGGATGTCCTTGCGCTGATCGCCGAATGACGGAGCCTTGATGGCGACCGTGTTGAACACGCCTTTCAGGCGGTTAAGTATCAGCGTACCCAGGGCCTCGCCCTCTACATCCTCTGCTATCAGGACCATGTCCTTCTTGCCAGTCTGGGCCAGCTTTTCCAGCAGGGGCAGGAATTCCTGCAGGCTGGATATCTTCTTGTCGGTGATGACCACGGCGGCCTTGTCGTAGACGGCTTCCATGCGGGCGGTATCAGTCACCATGTAAGGACTGACGAAACCGCGGTCGAAGGTGAAGCCTTCCACGACCTCGGACTCCAATTCAAGGCCCTGGCCTTCCTCTACCGTAACCACACCATCTTTGCCTACTTTGCCTATCACATCGCCGATGAGCTTGCCGATCCCGGCGTCGCCGGCGGAGATGGTGGCAACCTCGGCTACGCGCGACTGCTTGCCGGCCACGTCTTCAGACATCGCGGTAAGCTTGGCTATCACGTCGTGCGCGGCAGACTCCAGGCCTTTGCGCAGTTCCATCGGGTTATGCCCGGCGGCTATCAGCTTGTTGGCTTCGTACAGGATGTGGTAAGTCAGCACGGTGACGGTGGTGGTG
>DASUOD010000123.1:0-4033 GCA_036276795.1 Saccharimonadales bacterium (SeqCode) | reverse complement strand
AGCTTCTCGGGTGCGGCTTCCAGGGACGGCCGCAATGGGTGGGGCGTTTCAACGTCGTCAGCATAATAATACGAAGCTTCTACGGCCATAATTTAATTACTATACAACTATTGTGTATACTTTTCAAGGAGTTGGGAGGGGTCTATCGGAGCTGTTGAAGCTTGAACTGGCTGTAGCGTTCGGCGGCCAGCCGCGTGAGTTCGGGATCCTCGTCGGTGTTGACGAACTTCATGGCGTCGGCCAGCAGGGGGTGGACTTCGGCCAGCTTGTCATGCATCTGCATGACGAGCTTGCGGTAACCGGGGTGGCCCTGGCTGGATGTGCGCAGTTCGTGGATGTGGAACGCCTGGCGGGCGTTGTAGGTGACTTTCCAGCGCATCTTGTGACCGAGCAGCACGGCGTACTGGGCCTCCAGTGCGTAGCCGGCCTTCTGCAAGGCTGAATACAGCTTGAGGCTGGTTTCGAAGCAGGCCTCGAACTGGTCGGTCAGTCCGGCCTCTTCTATCAGATCCGGCACGTCATATCCGTAACGGGGGGTCAGGGACTGCCAGTTCATGTCGTCTACCATGCGATGGCGCTGTAGATCGCGGAATATCCCGTAGTCGCACACCAGATCCCAGCTGTAGTGGGCCTTTTCCAAAGCCCGGCCCGGGCGGTGCCGGCGATTCAACCGTTCCCCCATGTATGCCTTGAATACCTCCACTTTGCGCTCGTAAGGCCAGTCGCTGACGATGGCCTGTAATTCCTCCAGCGGCAGGTTGCTGTGCTCGTAGAGCATATCGGCTACCAGCAGAAGCTCGTTCTTGGGCCAGAAATCCACGAGTGTCACCGGATCATCGGCCGTGGCATGCTTGGCAGGCAGATACTTACCGGCCAGCTTGTTCACCTTCTTGGCGGTGGTGGCACGGTAAGCGATGGCGGCGCCGCCACGTTCGGGCTTGTCGGCACGTTCCAGGAACATAGGTACCACCTTGCGTCCTTGTTTGAGCAGCGCGTCGCCGGCCTGTCGGGCCTCCGGCAGGCCGTCACTCTGCAGGTGCATGATAAGGTTTTCGAGCGCCTGGCCCGAAGCGAATATGCCTACCGTGGATCTGACCGCCACGGGCAGGGCGGCCCGGGCGGCATCACAGGCCTGGGCCCGGGTAGCGCCCTTCCAGGCCACGTCACGTTCCTTCTGGGGTACGGAGGAGTTGGCGCGCACGTGTTCGGTCAGCTGGCGCACCATGTTGGAGTACAGGTCGAATATGGTGTCCATGGACTCGACATACTTCTTCCTGATGGCCGGCTTAAGATTTTCGGGCACGTAATATTTATACTTGCCGTCCTTGTCTTTCTTATCGTAATAGATGTAGCGCGTGGATTGCTCCAGGTAGGCCGCCAACCGCCCCCATTCAAGCTTCTTGGTAAGCAGCTGCGAGGCGTTCTCTACCACCATGTGCACGCCGGTCAGCTGTTGGACCGAATCGTCGCCGTAAGCCGTTATGACCCGCTTGAGCAGCTGGGCGTCCTTGTCGATCTTGCCGGCGAACTCGTCCAGGATGGTAACGCGCATGTCGTCGCCCCGGCGGCTAAGGCGCGCCATGGCCGCGGAGATGGTGACCGGGCTGAGCTCGTCGGTGAAGCCGTAGACATCGCTGTCCACGTCCGTGACGGTACGCGCCAGGTACTCATGACCGGCGTCCGTGATGACCGGCGGGCTGCCCTTGGGTTTTTCCAACAGGGGCCGGTCCGCGGTTTCAGAGGCCAGGTCCTGTGACAGCTCACCAGCGCCTTTCTGTTCGATTATCTCCTTGACGGAAGTAGGACCGGCAGCCTGGGCGGCCTTGGAATCACGTACGGACAGCTCTTTGGAAACCATCCCCCATATACGGTCGGCCACGGTGGCGGTATCTTCCGTAGCGAACACCACCGGCAATTTGCGCTGGTGGGCCTCCCACAGGTACCCGGCCCTCACCCTTTCCAGGAACTCGTCGCTAAGGCTGTCGAAACGTTCGCCGTTATAGCGGCCCTTCAGCCGTTCCTTCAGCGTCTTGACCGGCGCGTCCAACAGTACGCACAGGTCCGGCTCCACGCCGGCCACGGCGAAGGAGATGATGCCGTTGATAGTCTGATAATCCGGCACGTCGCCGCGACCGTAGTATTGTATGGCCAGCGTGGTCAGATAATTGCGGTCGACCAGGCAGATGATGCCCTGTTCCACGCTCTCCTTTATGACCTGCAGGCTCTGGGAGCGGGCGGCGTTATAAAGCAGTACCTCGGTGCGGGTGTTCATGGGGTAGCGCGGGTCCTGGGTAAGCTGGCGGATGGCGCGGGCGGTCAGGTCGCTCTGGCTATCCGGCTCGCGCAGTACGCGCACCGGCAATCCGGCGGCTTGCAGACGCCTGGCCAGCTCGTCTATCTGGGTGGTCTTGCCGACGCCTTCCGGCCCCTCTATGACGATGTATTTGCCCTTATTCATATGACAATCCTTCGATCTTCTGCGGCGCTATACGATAGTCCTTATAAGCCTTGGGCAGCATCATATCCGGCGACCAGGTCTTGATGATGGTCTCCAGGTCCGACCCCTGCTGATACTTGCCGCTGAAGCCGTCGTCGCGGCCCTTACCGTAATCACCTTCGACCTCGCCTGTCTCCAGGAATACGGCCTGAGCGATGCGTTCACCGACGGGCAATAGCACCGTTTCGCGCTCGTTCAGGTTGTAAATCTCCAGCGTCAGGCGGTTGATATAACCCGGGTCCACCCAGCCGGCGTCGAAGCACACGGCCACGCCGTTGCGCCCCCAGCTGGAACGGGACTTCACCTCGTAAGCGCCGGGCGGCTTGATACCGAAGAATTCATGGGTATGGCCCAGTATGCGTTCACGGGGCTTAAGGCTGATGACGGGGTGGTCCAACGGTATGTTCGCCAAGGGTTTGAAACCGTTCAGCGAACACCATTCACCATGCGGCATGGCCTTATAAGGACCGTCGAAATATCTTTCCACGTCCTCGCGGTCGAACGGATTGTAGATGGTCCGCTCGTTCATCTTCTCGATCCGATAGTAATGGAACCCCAGCGTGACGTCCATGCTGGCGTGCGCCACGTGCTTGGGGTTGAACGGGTGGCAGACTATATGCCCGTCTTCGAGCGCCTTTCTGATCTGGATATTGCTATAAACCGCCACCGGACGTCTCCCTCATTGCTGTATTCATTGTAGCCTTGCCCCCGTAGCCGACGCAAGCACAATAATAATGTGATTTTTACGCAAATAGGTGTTGTATGACGCTCATGGTCTGGCCGTGGACCTTGTCTACCGATTGCGAAGCGTCGATGGTCGCGGCACCGTAACGTTGACCCGCCTCGCGGAAGCCCTTTGCCACATCGTCGAAGTATTCCAACGGCTTGCTTTCAAAGTAGTCAGCCTTTGCCTTATGTAGACGGCTGAGCGCGGTCCCGGGCTCGGTATCGTAAAGGATGACTGCGTCGGGCTTGATCCGGTCCATGCCGCGCCGGACGTGTTCCCAGCCAAGCGTATCATCTATACCTGCGCCATATATCTGATAAGCGGCCAGCGACAGCGGACCCCGGTCCATCAACACGACCTTTCCCTCCTTGCGGGCCTCGTTTATGACGTCCAGCAGGGGCTCCTGGATGGCCAACGAGACGTAGAAATCCGTAAGCGCCGGCCTCCTGAGCTCCGGGGACATTATGACCTCCCTTAGCGCTTCGCCTATCGGCGTGCCGCCCATGTTGCGCGTGGTCATCACCGGCCAACCAGCCTTTTCCAGCTCTTTACGGGCCAGCTCCAGCTGCGTGGTCTTACCCACGCCGTCTATACCTTCGAAGATGATGACCAGACCGCCTTTAAGTCCTTTTGATTTTTTAGCCATACCTAACATTATGCCATGGCTTTAGGCGTTGCAGCACACCCCTTCCGAGGCTCCCGAGACCTATGACTATATATTGACATGGTCTGACCCCTGTAAAGGTGGTGTCATATCCGCTACGCGTCGCAATTATGGTGTTTTTGCGATGTGTTGAGGATATGACAAA
>DASUOD010000122.1:0-13803 GCA_036276795.1 Saccharimonadales bacterium (SeqCode) | reverse complement strand
GCACCACGTCGCCGGCCACGTACTGCGACGGCGCTACTATGACGGAAGATTTATGGGCGGCGCGCCACACCACGTATTTGTAGACCTGCTGTTTGAAGGTGTATATGAAGGAGTTCTTGGCCGGGTTGGTAAAACGCATCGTCGTCAGGTCGTGAACGGTGGTCACCACCTTGCCACGGTACCAGATAGGCTGTTGCACCATGCCGAAATGCACCAGGTCCGGACGCAGGCGATCCAACTGCTTCTTCAGGCCTACCTGCTCACTTAAACCGAATTCATCGTGCGGACATACGTGCTTGGAAAAATTCCTGCGCACAGGGTTCCAGCTGGCGATGTCGTTCGGTTTCAGCAGCACTATATATTCGTGCTCGCGGTCGATCTCCTGCAGATAGTGCAGGAGCCGATCCATGTAACGGCCGGTGCTGGTCCGCAGTTCGCGGGCGTCGATTACGATTCGCTTCATGTTTCTATAATAACGCGCCGGCCAGATGATATACTACTAGCAAGTTATGGGAAAACAAGCGCTTATCACGGGAATAACCGGGCAGGACGGTTATCACCTGGCAGAGCTCCTGCATCAAAAAGGCTACAAGGTCTTCGGCCTGATCCGCGGCCAACACAACCCCAAACGCGTCCGCGTGGAACGCGAACAGCCCTACGTCCACCTGATAGAAGGCGACCTGACGGACCCCACCTCGCTGGTCAAGGCCATAGAGATATCCAAGCCCGACGAAGTCTATAACCTGGCTGCCATCAGCCACGTGGGCTATTCGTTCAAGGCTCCCCAGCTGGTAGCCGACGTCACCGGCAAGGGCGTGCTGAACATGTTGGAGGCCATCCGCCAGACCGGCGGCGCCAAGTCCGTACGATTCTACCAGGCCAGCACGTCCGAGATGTTCGGCGGCCTGGACTACAACCGGCCCGGCAAAGGCTACGACGAAGACGCCTTGTTCCACCCGCGCAGCCCGTACGGCGTGGCCAAGCTCTACGGCCACTGGATAACCAAGAACTACCGCGAAGCCTACGGCATGCATGCCACATCCGGCATACTGTTCAATCACGAGGGCGAGCGCCGCGGCATCGAGTTCGTGACCCGCAAGATCAGCAACGCCGTGGCCCGCATCCACCTGGGCAAGCAGGACCACATCGAACTGGGCAACCTGGACCCCAAACGCGACTGGGGCTACGCCGGCGACTACGTGAAGGGCATGTGGCTGATGCTTCAACAGAACAAGCCGGACGACTACGTATTGGCCACCGGCGAGACCCATTCCATAAAGGATTATCTGGAGCTGGCCTTCAAGCAGATCGGCATCGACGACTGGAAGCCTTACGTCAAACAGAACCCGGCCTTCATGCGCCCGTCAGAGGTAGACATCCTGCTGGGCAATCCGGCCAAGGCCGAAAAAGTCCTGGGCTGGAAGCGCGAGGTAGACTTCGAAGGCCTGGTCAAGCTGATGGTCGAATACGACATCGGCCTGGAATCAGCCACCAACCTGGACTAGCGTGTGCGCCAATCTTCTATAACGTCCTTGAGGGTGGTTTCCAGGGATATTTCCGGTTTCCAACCGGTGGCTTCTGCCAGTTTCGAATAATCACCGTATATGTCCGGGTTGTCCGACGGGCGCATAAGCGCCGGATCTGCCTTTAGGGACGCCTTGGAACCGGCAGCCTTCAGAAGGCTATCCACTACGTCATGGCCGCTAACGGACTTGCCGGAGCAGATGTTATAAATCTCGCCGCTTTCGCCCTTTTCGAGCAATAGACGGTAAGCCCGTACGATGTCGCGCACGTCGGTGTAATCACGCTTGGCATCCAGGTTGCCGACGGATATTTCGGACTGCTCGCCTTTCTCGCAGGTGATGATCTGCCGGGCTACATCCGGTACCAAAAAACCGGGGTTCTGGCCTGGGCCGATATGGTTGAACGGCCGGGCGACTATGCACTCGAAGCCGCGCCCACCGTAATGGAAGGCCATCTGCTCCTGCCCGATCTTGCTCACGGCATAGGGCGAGTCCGGCACCACGGGCGATTTTTCGTTAAGGGGCAAGGGGGCATCGGCGCCGTACAGACTACCGCTGCTTATCACCAGGAACCTGGGCGCCACGCCTTGCTTTATGGCCGCTTCGAACAGGTTAATCTGGATACCCACGTTAGTGGTTATGTACTCGAGCGGTTTTTCGAACGACGGCCCTACGGCGGCCAGGCCGGCCAGATGTATCACACCGTCCACGCCGGCAAAATCCAACTTGTCCACGGCGCCGGCATCATTAAGGTCCAGCACCACGTAATCGTCCACATGCGGCGGCTTGCCGGCGGCGCCCACCGGACCGCCCACGCCCACCACGGAAATTCCGTTATCGGCCAATTCCTTCACCAGATGCTGGCCGACGAATCCGTTGGCCCCGGTAACGAGGACTTTCTTCATATAAGTAGCCTATCATACTGCCCAGGGGCGGGGCGCATATTCAATGTGTAGTCAATGTGTATGCACCCCACCACGTAACGTACAAAAAAGCAGCCGCTTCTATTGGACCGGCCGGGTGACCTGCTCGAGCATGTCGGCCACCATATCGCGGAAAGCGGGATGATAAACGCCATCGGGCGAGTCCATTATGTCGAACCCATCCTCCCAGCGCAGGCCGGAGTACTCCTCGTTGGGCTCCGCCGCGGCCATGAACCCGGCTTCGGAAACGGGCAGGGCGAACACGGTCGGCGCCTGATGCGTGCCGGTTACTTGTTCGCCGGCTTCGTTCAGCGTTGCGGGATGCTCGCGAGAATCCCAGATGACATCGTAGGGCTCTTCTATCTTGGTCAGCCGGCCTTCGGCCATCGCGGCAATCCTTGCGCCCATCTCCCGCTTAAGGTTGCGCAGGGCCGCTCCGTGATCGCTTTCGCCGGCGTATTTGCGTCCGCCTACCACCCAGTCGCCGCGCTGAGGCTCCTTGGCCCTGGTAGCCACAAGCACGCGGCCGGTGTCCGGGTCGTATGCCAGCACGTCGCAGGTCTTCTGCACGAAGCTACTGATAGCGTCCCCGTAAGCTTCCGGGTCCAGTACGAATTTGCGGAAAGGGGGAGTCTCGCCGGTATCAGAGGTGACATATTCCCTTGAACCGGACGTATACGACACCCGCTTGCCGGTCTGCTCGTCTACTATGGTGTGAGGCTTCTCCATACCCATATTATGTATATTTAAGCATAAAAACCTTAAATAATCAAGAGGTGGGAGGACGCACACAGCTAATTGTGGGGGGTCTAAAAAGTGATGCAAAAAGTATGCAATCTGCATACTAAGTACATCACTTTAAGAAAGGGCCCAAATGCAGGGCGCGCAAATTAGCCCACCGCATAGCGCTTCCAGATTGCTACCGAAGTACAATAACGGTAAAATAAGCCATAACGTGAGCGATAAGATTCACAGGCTGAAAGGCCGCTACCGCTACTCGACCATCCTGCTCAAGCAGCTGGTCAAGACGGACTTCAAGTTGCGCTACCAGGGCTCGGTGCTGGGCTATGCCTGGTCACTGCTCAGACCCCTGTTCCTGTTCGTCATCCTGTACTTCGTGTTCGGTGTCTTCCTGAAGGCCCAGGGCGACATACCGCACTACCCGGTCTATCTGTTGCTCGGCATCGTGCTGTGGAACTACTTTTCGGAAGTCACCCTGGGCGGCGTGGCGTCCATCGTCAGTAACGGCGACCTGATCCGCAAGATCAACTTCCCCAAATACGTCATTATCCTGGCCGGCTCGTTCTCGGCCTTCATCAACCTGCTCATAAACTTCGGCGTCATCGCCGTGTTCATGTACTTCGGCCACGTGGAACTCACGTGGAAGGCGCTCCTGATGGTCCCGCTCATTGCCGAGCTGTTCATCCTGTCCATAGCGCTGGCCTTCCTGCTTAGCGCCCTGTTCGTGAAGTTCCGCGACGTCACCTACATATGGGAGGTCATCATGCAGGCGGGCTTCTATGCCACGCCCATACTGTATCCGCTTGTCCTGGTGCCGCACGAGGCCGCCAAGTTCCTCATACTCAATCCCATGGCCCAGATAATCCAGGACGCCCGCTACGTGCTCGTCACCGACAAGACGGACACCATAGCCCAGGTATTCGGCGGCAACACGATCATCTGGGGCATCCCCCTGGGCCTTACGCTCATACTGGTCGTAGCGGCCAGCACGTATTTCCGCAGACAGTCCAGATTCTTCGCGGAGGAGGTGTAGCATGCCCGAAGAAACCGCCATCCGCGTAGAGAACGTAAGCAAGGACTTCGTCCTGCCGCACGAGAAGGTGAACAGCGTGAAGAGCCTGTTCACGGGCATCACCAAGAACCGCGGCAAACGAAAGACCAAAGAGACCCAGCACGCGCTCAAAGACATCAGCTTCGACATAAAGCAGGGCGAGTTCTTCGGCATCGTGGGCCGAAACGGCAGCGGCAAGAGCACCATGCTAAAGATACTGGCTGGCATCTACCAGCCCACCAAGGGCAAGGTCTACACCCGCGGCAAACTGGTGCCGTTCATAGAACTGGGCGTGGGCTTCAACCCGGAACTCACCGGGCGCGAGAACGTATATCTGAACGGGGCGATGCTCGGATTTTCGGAAAAGGAAGTCGACGGCATGTACGACAGCATCGTGAAGTTCGCCGAACTGGAACGCTTCATGGACCAGAAGCTAAAGAACTACTCCTCCGGCATGCAGGTCCGCCTGGCATTCTCCATGGCCATCAGGGCGGAGGCCGACATACTGCTGATTGACGAGGTCCTGGCCGTCGGCGACGCCGATTTCCAAAAGAAATGCTACGACTATTTCAAGTCACTAAAGAAAGATAAGAAGACAGTGGTCTTTGTCAGCCACGACATGACAGCGATACGTGAACACTGTGACAGGGCCGCACTCATAGAAGACAGCCTATTGGCCGACATAGGAGAACCCGAAGAAGTAGCTAGAAAATATACTAAACTGTTTGCGCATGAAGAACCCGGCGCTTCTAAGAAGAACAAAAGATGGGGGGACAAAAGAATAGTTTATAAAGAGGTCAAGGCCGAGCTGGTGGATAATCAAAAAAATATTCTATTAAGGGCAAAGGTACATGCCAAAGGCCACATCCCCGACCCAACCTACGGATTCACCGTATTCAATGAAGTCAACCAACCTATATTGGGCACGAATACGAAGATTGAACAGGCCCAAGTCAAGCCTCTGACGCCCGGGCAACAATCGGACCTGGCTTGGAAGTTTCCCAATATATTTAATGAAGGAAAGTTTTATATAGAACTCGTTGCCATGTATAACTCCGTTACGGAAGTGGCGGACTGGTGGGAGGAAGCTGTGTCCTTTTCGGTAACTAACGAAAGAAAAACGCCCTACATCATAAACCCCCCAAGCGAGTTCGAATTCAATGAGTAAGCTCCCAGACCCACGCATATACTATGCCCAGAACCGCGAAGATCTTATTTTGGAATCCTTTTTTGAGGACACCAAGAAAGGGTTTTATGTGGATGTGGGCGCGTGCCACCCGCATGTGGCTTCGGTCACGAAACGTTTTTACCTGAATGGCTGGAAGGGTATAAATATCGAACCCCAGACCGAGCTGTGTGAGCTATTCGAAACCGAACGAAAAAAGGACATAAACCTTAATGTCGCAGTGTCTGACAAAAGCAAAACGATAACCTTGCGCACTTATCCCGAAAACAGGGGTTTATCTACCACCACGCCCGAGATAAAGGATAAATACATCGAAGAAGACGAAAGTACGGCCCGCAAGTACGATGACAAGCCCATGGAGGCAACCACATTAAAGGCCATCCTCAAACGCTACAAAGTACGATCGATACAGTTTTTGAAGATCGACGTGGAGGGCTATGAGCATGAAGTCATAGAAGGCAATGACTGGACTTTGTTCCGCCCCGAAGTCGTCTGCGTAGAAGCCGACCACATGATTAAGGACTGGAAGCATCTACTAAGGAACAATGGCTACCAACTAGTATTCTTCGACGGGTTAAATGAATACTACGTCGACTCCAAAACGGACAGAGCTCGGAAGTTCAACTACGTAAAGCACGTTTTAATGGACCTGAAAGGCGGCATAGCCGCGGATGACTACGACAGAATCTTGGCGCTTAAGAAGCTCAATGAAGAGAAACAGTCACACAACAGGCTGAAAAGATTTTTTAGAGTAAAGAAGTAAATGACTGACAAAAAGATCCTGGTCCTGTCGACTTACCCCATAGCAGGGGAAGCGCTGCATGGGGGACAGAAAAGGGCGAAGGCCATGGTCGAGCACTACCGCAACACCTTCGGCGAAGCCAAGTATATAGCCATTTTTCACAAAAAATTCACCGATGAATACGGGCCGGAGGATATCCCTATAGAAGACCCGAAAATCATAGACGCCATGGATAATGCGGCGCTGGCAAGCGACCTGATGTCCGGAGAAGCTATTTACAAAGACGCTTCGGTCAAGCGCAAACTAAAGAAGGCCATAGCCGAATACAGGCCTGATGTTATACAAGTCGAACAGATTTACCCGTTCGCCGGCATCATGCCCTTGCTACAGGAAATGTCCTTTAAGCCCAAGATCCTAGTTCTTAGTTCCCAAAATGACGAGACCAGGCTAAAAAAAGACATTTTCTCTGGCATAGACATGCCCGAACAGGAAAAACAAGCCTTTATAAGAAAAATCAGTAGCCTTGAAAAAAGGGCCAGCAGGGAGTGCGACCTAGTGGTGGCGGTAAATGACAGCGACGCCCGATGGCATAAGAAGCTGGGCGCAAAAAAATGCATAGTCATACCTAATGGTATTTCAAAAATAACACCTACGCCCGCGGCCCTAAGGCACTGGAAAAAGTTCAAAAAGGAGCATGGCATCGACAGCTTGGCCACGTTCGTAGGCAGCGCCCACCCTCCGAACCTCTTCGGCTTCAAAAATATGATAGGCACTGACTTAAGTTTTCTGCCCAAGCGTTCAGGCATCGCGCTGGCCGGAGGAGTTTCCCACTACATACAAGGAGACTACGGAATCGACGCACCTTGGGCGAAGAAGTTTTGGAAAAGAGCCTGGCCCTTAGGCAAGCTAAGCGACGACAACCTGGCAGGCCTGATCCAGGAAAGCGACGTGATGCTACTGCCCATAGTAAGCGGCGTAGGCTCAAACCTTAAGACGGCCGAAGCCATACTTGCCGACAAAAAAATAGTGGCGACCCGTCTGGCTTTCCGGACCTTTGAGAAATACGACAGCTTGCCCAATATATGGTTTGCCGACAACATAGAGGATTTTAAAAAGGCCGTAATGGTCGCTATGAGGTCAAAGAAGATGCAAAGGAGCGAAGAAGAAAGTACTCTCGCAGGTAAGGTCCAGTGGCAATATGGCCTGGAGCCCCTGAGCCGAACGCTGGAAATTATGGTCGACGGGTTTTTAAGGACCGCACTTCGGCGCCTAAGGCACCAGATGGGCGCGTTAAAAAGACACTTGTTTTAATGTTTTGAGCGCAATTACTTGTTTGCTAGTATTAGGTGACGATGACAGAGTATAAAAAAAGTGTTGTTTCTGGAGCGGCCCTAAAGCCGCTTTTTAGTATTGGTGATCTTTACGTATCAGATTTTTTAAAGAAAAATGAGAAGCCGAAAGGGCCGCCTTGCGAACTTGCACTGGGGTTTGATCCGGTCAGCAAGGCCGTACAGCTCACCAAGCAGCCGGATGCTTCATTGATGTGGGGCAGCATGTATTACTATCGGAGTTCCGTCAACCCTGCCATGAGGGAAGCCTTGCGCGACTTAGCAGAGAAGACCTGCAAATCCATACCCGAGAAGAATGGCAAGACAGTTTACCTGGACATCGCGTCAAATGATGGCTATCTGCTGTCTACGGTAGATAAGAAAAAATACACGAGGGTAGGCATAGATCCGTCAGACTACCCCGAAGCAAAGAGCAATACGGACGTAAACATACAGGAATATTTCTCGGCCAAGGCATTTGCCGACGCCGGGTTTAGCAAAGCGTCACGCATAAGCTGTGCCGCCTGCTTTTATGACATCAACGAACCGGAAAAATTTCTTAGGGACGCATATGACATATTGGAAGACGACGGCCTGTTTACTCTGCAAGTATCTTACACGCCGGCCAACATATTGCAGACGGAACTGGGCGTGATATGTCATGAACACCTGTGCTACTACAATCTTACCTCGCTTAAATGGCTGACAGACAAAGTCGGTTTTGTGATTCGAGACCTTGAACTTAATAACGTTAATGGCGGCTCACTCAGGCTTTACCTGCAAAAGAAGAGCGCACCAAATAATTACCTGACGCCCGCGGACCGTGACATATGCAAGATCCGGGTTCAGTCCCTGCTGTTATGGGAAGAGCAGGCCGGGTTCAATGACCCAGAAACATACAAGGATTTTTACAAGCAGATCGTAAAGCTGAAGAACGAAACAGTCAGCTTTATAAAAAAAGCCAAGGCTGACGGTAAATCCGTGTGGGGGTATGGCGCTAGCACCAAGGGCAACACGCTGCTGCAGATGTTCGGCCTGGACGGCAAGCTCATAGACGGCATAGCCGAAAAACAGGAGTTCAAATGGGGAAGACGCACCGTGGGCACCGACATACCCATATATTCGGAAGCCGATATGCGCAAAGCCCAGCCGGATTATCTATTGATCCTACCGTGGTTTTTCCGGGATACGTTCATAGCTCGCGAGAAAGAATACCTGCAAAAAGGCGGGACGATGATCTTCCCTGCGCCTACTTTCTCTACCTACTCGCTTAACACCTGAGGCCTACTTATTGATTTCCGCGAACATTTCTTTGACGGTTTTCTGCCAGCTGTAGTCCTCAGCAAGTGATTTATTCGAACGCCGTAGCTTGTCAAGCTGTGAAGCAGAGCTCTTCATCAGCTTCAATATCATGTTATGTATCTCAGGTGCGTCGCTTGCATACCAGGCATGGCTGCCGGCCACTTCTTTAGACGCATGGTTTGGATAACACACCACCGGGCAACCATATGAGAAGGCCTCTAGTATGGGCAGCCCGAATCCTTCGTAGCGGCTTGGGAATACAAAGGCCAGCGCGTTTCTATACAACCAGTCGCGTTGCTCGTCATCCACGAAACCCATAAAAATTATGTCATCCGCATAAGATGAATTCTTAAGTGCTCTCTGGACGCTTCGTATCGGTATGCAATCAGGACCTCTTAGAATGTCACCTGCCAGCACCAGTTTTAAATCTTTGCCCTGTGCTCGCAAGTGGTTGAACGCAATGACCAAGTCCCCAAGCTTACGGCGATGATCAACCCCGCCTACGAACAATAAGTAGTCCATATCCTTACTGAACCTGAAAGGACGCTTTAGGTAGCCCCACGAGCTATCCACGTAACGGTGCATCTCCGGTTGGCTGTCGTCTAGTTCCCGGGGCTTGTTCACGCCCAAAGGCACGGTAACGATTTTGGAACGAGAGGGCCTTACGTATCTGATGAAATCATCGCGGGTAGTGTCGGATATGGCCAAAATCTTATCGGCCCGCCTGGAGTTGACGCGCAGCTTGTGTATGTATGACTGGCGCCGCCAGGCGCATCGCAGGGCGGCCTGTACGGGCAAGCCGCGAAAACGTGCCGTTTTATAATTCCATAGATATTCCGGCTCAATTACATAGGGAATCAGGTCGTAAGCTATGAATACTTTCTTCATCCCCCAACCGCGCGGAGGGTATACCATCTGATCGCTTTGCAAGAATACGTCTATGCCATCAGTTTTAGTTATGCGTGGATCCCCCAAATACATGCTGGAGAGCGAGATAACCTTATTCAGTAATTTGGTCACCAGATGAAATTTGCCTGGCAGCCTGGCATGAACCCTTTTGGGATGGACGAGTGGCCGCACTTCGTAATCCAGACCGTCCAGATCCAATAATTCCAAAGGGTCAGAGTTGTCGTCGGTGTAGTAATAAAAAACGAATTTATGCCGTTTGCGGAGGTCCGAGGAGATGTTATTGACCAGGTTTATAAGCGTATAGCCTATACCTCTCATCCTATGAGGACCTTGCAATGAGGATAAATCCAAGCCTATGGTCATGATTCGGCCTCCTTGGCTGCGTCCAGCACCATGCGCGCACTTTTCGCCCATGAAAATTTCTCCGCCTGGCGGGGCCCTTCCCTAAGTGCCTTGGCCGAAACCTGCCCGATGTCTCCAAGCGTATCCTTGATCGTTTTGACCAGTAGTTCCGGCTTGTCTATGTCGATGAGCGTTCCCGCTGATCCCACGGCCTCCGGGAGGGACGAGTTATCGGCGGCGATTACAGGGACACCGCACGCCAACGCTTCCAGCGGCGGCATGCCGAATCCTTCGTAATGGCTGGGGTATACAAGCAAAGCGGCGCCTGAAATGATAGCCGGCCTGTCCTTGTCCAGAACATATTTGGCAGGCCTGGTGATGTTATAGCCCTCGTTGACCTTGGAAACTATGTGATCAAACAGGGCTTCGGTTTTCCAGCCGGTCACCCCCACAAGAAGCAGCGAGTATTTGTCCGTAATCGTTTTAGGCAGTTGGCAATATGCGTCCACCAGGGTCCCCAGATTTTTGCGGGGCTCCAGGTTCGATAATGCCAATATGTAATTACCCTCAATCCCGTACTTGCGCTTAACGTCCGCAATTTCTTCCTGGGACCTTCTGTAAAACGTCCCGGGATCAGTCGCCGGATAGGCCACAGGAACCCTGGCCTTGGGTAGTTTATAAAAATCAGTGATTTCTTTCTGGGCATTACGCGATATGGTCACCACTTTTTTTGACCTACCTATGGATTTGCGCACGAACTTGGACAGGAACAGAGCGTTTCCCTCGTCTGAATATTCGCGGTGCAATTCAAACGACAGGTCGTAGACTATAAGCACCGATTTGCTAAATAACAGAGGGATGCCTACGAAACGGGGGAATATGTACGTTCCTCTGCCGCACCAAAGGTCCAAGGGAGGCAACTTGCCCCGATGCCAAAGAGCGGCCATGTAACGGAAGGGCAGGGGAAACTTTTTGTACCCGATGTGCTTAAAGCCGAATTCCTTGAATTTTGCCACTGTGTCGCGAGGTATGACCACTACGACTTCCGGCACCTCTTCTTTCGTATACTTCGACTCATCTATGATGTCGTCTATGCCGCGGAGCACGCCTAATATATAGTGCCCAATACCGCTAAAATGCCCGTCCACCAGGCCTAAGCCGTCAACAAAGACTTTCTGTCTCGCCATTGCTAGTTATTTTAACAGAATGGCGGCCTTACGGAATCAATACTTACCGTTGGTATGCGTATGCCACAGGGGCTTGCTTCCGCTAGTGTAGAGTACCAGGTTGCCGTCGCTTTGCATGTTCAGGAAGTAGCCGCCCTTGCGCGCGGTGTGCGTGTGCCACAGAGGCTTTCCACCTTTGGTATAGAGTACCAGGTTGCCGTCGCCCTGCAGTATAAGGTAGTAGCCGCCCTTGCCGTTGGTCTTCGTGTGCCACAGGGCCCGCCCCCTGTCGCTGTAAAGTACCAGGTTGCCGTCACCCTGCAGTACCAGGCGATACCGTCCGTCGCTGGAAACCAGCTGTTGGCCGGGATAGAGCGACATGTTGCGGTGGAGTATGCTCAAAGGCCCCGATACTACCGTGAAGTTCTCCGTGAAGACCGTGCTAGGCATCCAGTCCAGGCCCTCCGCCACCAGGCCGAAGGATTCGTTGTAGGTGCCCGTGGTCTGGGGGGCCGTCAGCGAGAAGTCGAACGTGCCCGTCTGGCCCGGTGCCACGGAGCTTTGGTTCAATTGATCCGGCCTATTGGATTCATACCATGAACTGTCGCTGAAAACGCTCGATCGGTTATTCGGGTTCTTGGTCGCTACCTTGGTGAACGATTTATCCCAGGTATTCTGACCGGTGTTCTTAGCGCTTATGCGGTAGTAGACCTTCTGGCCCTTTACCAGATAACTCGGGTAAATACGCTGGGTGTGGGCGCTGTCGCGGTACGCATTCACGCTGAGCGAGCCGTTGTACGGGTTGCTGACGGTCATGTTGAAGCTGAAGGAAGAGTTGTCGCTCATCCATTTCCTGCCTTCGGCCACCAGCCTGAAGTTTTCCTTGTACGTGCCGTCCTTGTTGGGCGTGGTAATCGAGAACTTGAACGTACCGGTACCGTTGGGCGCCACGGAAGACTGGTCCAGGTTCGAAGGCCGCGCCGAAGATAACCAGGATCCGTCCGCGAATGCGCTGGACCGGTTGTCGGGCACCGTAGTGCCTACACGGGCGAAAGACGAGGACCAGCTTTTACTGCCCGTGTTGGTGGCCGTGACGGTGACGTAGATCGTTTGCCCCGAAGAGAACGGACCGGACAGCGATATGGGGTTGGTCCTGCCCGGATCACTGTAATACTGGACGGAGGTTATGTAGCTGGCGTAAGTATACGTGGTAGACCCCCACCATGCCTCCCAGGACGTGACGAAGTTATAACTGCCCGAATAGCCTGTCTCGCTGTACGGCCCTACATGCGGCGTGTAACAGTAAAGCCCGGCGGTGGCCGAGTTGGCCAGGGTAATCGTTTTGGCGACACCCCCAGGGTTATAGAATGTGACGGTGCGGCCGGGGTAGAGACCCGTGGAGTAAAGGGATGAAGCGTTCTTGCATGGGTAAGATGAAGGGCCATAGCCCCAGTAATTCCTGCCGTTCATCAGCTCCAGATAAGTCCGGAACTGCCATGTCCCATCATCTACTTGCCTGAAGAACCCAAGGTAACCCGACTCACAAGATCGATAGCCCATGGCGCAGTTCAGCTGGGAGCTGCTGGGGCTGGGGTCCGTGATCAGCGACTGCTCCTTCTGCAGGGTGGCCAATATGGTCCTGGGGCTGATCTTGTAGGCCCTTGCGGCGTCGTATATGGCCCTTGATGCGTACACCTTGGCGCCGCACGTGTAATAAGAGGCATAGAACGAATAATGCGACCCGGAAGTGCTGCCGCAGTTTTCGGTGACCTTGTACCCGGCCAGATAGCTGCCCTTGCTGGCAAGGAAGTTCTGGATGGCGCCGGCGGACATGGAATTATAATTCGTGAACACGCCGTCGCTTATAAGGTTTGAAGAATTATAAGTCGCCCCGGCCTTAGGGGCGTATGCTAGCGAGAACAGCAGTACGGCCGCCAACAGCGCCGTAGCGAAGCGCAAAACTATTTTGGACCGGTCCATAGCAGATACGTTCGCTATCATTGGAACCTAACAGGTATCTGTACCTCATTTACTTCCGCTCCACTGGAGTTAAGACTGTAGACATCGAGTTCGCCGGTCGAGGCGTGTGCGTTGAATCGTAGTTTAGCAGAAAACTTGCCGTCAATCACGTCTATGGGATCGCCTTGGGATATGACGCCCACCTTGTCGTCTACGAGGCGTAAGTATACTTTGCTTACCTTGGCGGTTCCTCCCACCGTATCGCCGGACCTGAAGACGGAATTGGCGGCAGGGGATTTTACAGTTATAAGCCCCGACTCCGAAACGGTCCACTGGCCGGACTCGGTGTCAGGTACGTCGCTGCCCTGCGTATCGGTAGGCGCCGTCTGCCTAGGGCCGGAAGAGGAAGAGGAGGGCTTTTTGGGCGGCGGGTCCGACGACTCCCCGTTCTTACCGGATTGCGAGCCGGACTCCTTGCCGCCCACCAGGTTTATCGTGCCGGTGGCTTCCAAGGCGCCGCCGACGGCTATCAGGCCGCCTATCAATGCCGTGGTTATCAGAGCCTTTTTCTTCATTTTTGTTTTTGACCTTAACACCAGTATTTTAACAAAAATTACACCTCCAGTCAAGA
>DASUOD010000121.1:0-2041 GCA_036276795.1 Saccharimonadales bacterium (SeqCode) | reverse complement strand
GTCGGAAGCCAGGCGTACCTTGGAGCGTCCGATCAGCGCCTGCGTGTATGCGGACGCCTCCGGTCCCCAACACTGCACCGGCGTGTCGGGCTTATGGGTTTCCGGCGTGTCTATGCCGATGAAACGTATGCTTTCCACGTGTCCGTTCATATTTACGGCTATGGTGTCGCCGTCTATGAAGCGTTCTACGGAATAAAGGCCGGGCTGGCTACGTTCCAACACGGATCCGGCCCTGCTTAGCCACCCCGTCTGCACGGAGACGGTTCCGCTCACGGCTATCACGGTCGCCAATATGGCCAACAGTCGCTTATTCAGCCGAGGTCTTATCAGCATCGTGCTGACCAATCAACGCCAGAACGGTATCCCTGTCAAGTTTCAGCCCGTCTATCTTAATGACATTTTCATCTTCGGCCGGCGGCTCCAGTTTGGAAACCAGTTCGTCGAAGTGCTTCTGGGTCATGCGGGTGTGGTAGCCGTTGCGACGCCGGCCGGTGCCCACCGACCGCTTCCTGGCCTCTTCCAGCGGCATGGTCACCCAAAGCACCACAGTCCCGGCGCCCCGGCGGTCGGCTATCCCTTTAAGCTTGTGCCGGTCCAGCCGGAAATTGAAGCTGGTGTCGAAGACCACGCTCCGGCCTTCGGCCAATATGCTGTCCGTCCGCTTGTTCAGCTCGTCATACAGCTCTACGCTTTCTTCTTCGGAATGCGTGGGGTTGCCAAACATCTTGTGGCGTTCGATATCGGACCAAAGATGAACGGCGCCGGTGGCCTTGCTGATCATTCTGGCCACGGTGGTCTTGCCCGCTCCGGGATATCCCATCATCAGATATAGAGTAGGTTTGCGCATCACCTAATTGTAGCAAGCATCAGCTTGCCTGGACTTCGGCGTACTGTTGACCCCAGAGCGCGAATTTGGCCAATGCCTCTTCTGCCCGGTAGCCGCCGATGACGGTCGTATCCGTTTTGCCGTCGACCAGCAGTTCGTGCATATTGATATTGCGGGGGCGCATTATGCCCGTGACGGGCCATACCTCGCTGCGCGCGGCAGCATAGATGATTCTTCCTATCTTGCCCTCCACATAAGGTGGGGTACACGAAGTACATGGCTGGGAGGTGGTTACCAGTACGCAATCTTCCAGCTCATCACCTACGGTAGGCTGGGCTTGATCATACGCCCGCATCTCGGCATGGGCCATTATGTGCCTTTCAGTCTTGTCTGACGTACTGGCACCCCACACCTGTTCACTGCCGAGATCTATAAGCACTGCGCCTACGGGAGGATTTCCGCCCCGTAGCGCCTGCTCCGCAAGGTCCATGGACATGTCCATGGCGTGCATTTCTAACTCTGATAAATCGGCCTCTACAACCCGGAAACTGCCGTCCGGCGTGTAATGGGTAGCTGTAACTCCTTCAATCGAACCCATATTTATATTCAACCATAAACACGCTCAAAAATCAATGCCCTTGTTCGCCAGGTACTTGTCGTCGAAGTGGTGCTTAAGCTTGGTCATGTCAGTGACGATGTCGGCGTGCTTCATCATGGCCTTGGGAAAGTTGCGTCCGGTCAGGCACAGGCTGGTCTTCGGCGCCCGTTTAGTGATTATCTCTTCCAGCTGGGCTTTGGTGAGCAGGCCGTCGTTCACGGCATTGTTGATCTCGTCGCAGATCACAAGGTCGAAGTCGCCGCTCGAAACGCAGCGCAAGGTTTCCTTGTACGTTTCTTCGGCCGCCAGTTTGTGCTGTTCTTCGGTTATGTGTTCCTCGCTCAGTTCGCCGGCCTTGTAGAAGCCCTTGCCGCCTTTGTAGAAATGAAGCTGGTCCTTGAACAGCGGCTGGATGTCGCGGATGAAGATATGCTCGGATACGCCCCAGTATTTGATGTACTGGATGAACGCCACTTTCCAGCGGTTGCCCAGCGCCCGCACCAACAGGCCCAGACTGGCAGTGGTCTTGCCCTTGCCTTCGCCTGTGTATACCAGCACCACCGAATCCTTGCTCTTATAGTCCTTGGATAACATCTACCTTATGGTACTACAGAAGG
>DASUOD010000120.1:0-7200 GCA_036276795.1 Saccharimonadales bacterium (SeqCode) | reverse complement strand
GGATATTCATCGGCCTGTTCTCGACCAACATGAACCGTATACAAATGCTGGTCAACGCCGCCGTACACCACGGCAAGAAGGTCGCCATCGACGGTCGCAGCATGGTCAGCACGCTCGAGATGGCCGTGCGCCACGGCTTCATGCGCATCCCCAAAGGCACTTTCGTGCCCATAGCTTCGGCCGTTACCATGAAGGCGCAGGACGTCGTGGTGGTATGTACCGGCTCGCAGGGGGAGCCCAGCTCGGCCCTGCAGCGTATGGCTGCCGGCGAACACCGCCACATAAAGATGAAAGAGCAGGACACGGTGATACTTTCCAGTACGCCCATACCGTACACCGGCAACGACTCCGCTATCCGCCAGATGGTCGACGAACTGCTCGGCAAAGGCGTCCATGTCTTCCGGCACGAGACGCACGAAGTGGACGGTGTCGGCCCCCTGCACGTTTCGGGCCACGCCAGCCGCGACGAATACGCCGACATGATAGACATGCTGAAACCCAGGTTCTTCATACCCATATACGGCGACTTCACGGCCAAGAAATACCACGTTGACCTGGCGGTGGAGCACGGCATACCCCGCAAGGACACCCTGAACATCGGCAACGGCCAGATAATCTCGCTGACTCCCGACAAGATGGAAGTAGTCGGCGAGGTGCCGCACGGTACCGTGCTTGTAGACCAGACCGGCGCCATCGTGAACAACGTGGTCGTCAAGGACCGCGTACTGCTCAGCGAAGAAGGCCTGGTGGCCGTGGTCCTGACCATCGACAAAAAGGCCGGCGCCTTGCTGACCAGCCCCGACATCATCAGCCGCGGCTTCATATACATGCGCGACAACGAAGAGATAATGAACGGCCTGCGCATCGAGCTCAAACGCGCGGTAACCCAGCGCTTCAAACGCGTGGACCTGGACCGCTTCAAGGCTGAGCTGAAAGAACACATCACGCACTATCTGTTCGAACACACCCAGCGCAGCCCCATAGTCATCCCGGTGGTGAACGTGATAAGCGCCGCCAGCAAACAGCAGGTCAAGCCCAAGCAGGGCGGGGCCCAGGCCAAGCAGATCGAAAAGCCTATGGAGGAAAAGACGCCGGAAGAAATCGCCGCCGAGCAGCAGAAACGCTTCGAAGAGATGCGCGCCCGCCTGCTCACCCAGGACGCCCGCATCGATTGACATAACACCGGTAAGCGAGTATAGATAAGGGTAGCAGTGATTCGGCGGGTGGGCTGGCTGAAACGCAGGGTACGTTAACAGCTCACCCAACAAAAACCAAAAATCGAACTAATTAAGGAGGGTAGAATAATGCCAACTAATAGTAATGTGGCGAACCTTTCAGGCTGGGTTTCCTTTGCAGGAATTCTGCTTATACTTCGCGGTATAGCGGAGGCCTTCGTGGGCATCACGGCGCTGGTCAACAACCAGTACCTGCTGATATCCGAAGGCAACCAGGAGCTGATCACCACGGTAGGCAACACCACGCCGTGGGGCCTGGTGCACCTCGCCGTAGGCGTGGTAGTGCTGGCCACGGGCTTCTCACTGCTTCATGGCAGTAACTGGGCCCGTCTTTTCGCCATCATCTTCACGGGTGCGGCGTTCCTGGTGAGCCTGGCGTTCCTGGCGGTATTCCCGCTCTGGGCCATCATCGCCCTGATCGTGGACGGCTTCATCCTTTACGGCCTGGTAGCCGGAAAATAGAGCCGATGAAAAAGCTTGCGAGTGGGCAAGCTTTTTTGTTTGGGTGTAAGCGGAAGCGTATTGACTAAAGTTGTAAAAATTGCTATAATTAGCATTACCCCCTGCAAAGGGGCCACAGAAGTTGATATAATCAAGAGCGATGGCAAAAAAGAAAAAATCCACCAGAAGAAAGAAGGCTGCGGCCAAAGCGGCGTCGCCCGATCATTCGCAGTTCTTCGCGCAGGCCGGCGCCATCATCCTTATGCTGGCGGCGTTCCTGCTGCTGCTGGGCGGTTTCGGCATCGGCGGCCCCCTGCCGGTCAATCTGTTTAAAGGCGCCTACTGGACCTTCGGTTGGGCGGCGTACCTGACACCGGTCGCCCTGGCATACTGGGGCGTTTATAAATTCAAGTCCGAGGACGGCCGCATACCTTTGCCGAACCTGCTGGGTATGCTGGCCGTGCTGCTATTCTCCAGCAGCCTGAGTTACACGATAATGGCAAGCAAGGATGAACTCGGCGCCTGGACCGGCAACGCCGGCGGCACAGTCGGGCGGGTATTCAGCAACGTGGTGCTCAGCGCTTTGGACAGGACGCCGGCCATACTCATATTCTTCGTGTTCACGGCGTTGTCCATATTCTTCGCGTTCAAGATTTCGCCGAAGGCCCTGTTGAAGCTCGCGGATTTGTTCAAACGGCCCGAAGGCGAGGAATCAGAGCTGGCGGCACTGAAGAACAAGGCGGCCGAGGCGCCGGGCTTCAAGCTTACCGAGGGCGTGCCGGTGGAACATCACTCGCCCGGCGAACCCAAGCCCAAACAGTCCAGCCTTAAGAACAGCGTACAGAAGAAGCTGGCGGCCAACGAGGATCACAGCGCGCTTACCACCACTGGCGACCCGGACTGGAAATTCCCAAGCGTCAGTCTGCTGAATCAGAAACAGGACAAGGCCGACGCCGGCGACGTCAATACCAACGCCCAGATCATCCACGACACCTTCGGCAACTTCAGCATAGAAGTCGAGATGGAGGGCGCCAACATCGGGCCGCGCGTCACCCAGTACACCCTGAAGCCGCCCACGGGCGTCAAGCTTACCAAGATAACGGCCCTGGAGAACAACCTGGCATTGGATCTGGCGGCGCACAGCATCCGGATGGAAGCGCCCATACCGGGTAAGCGGGCCGTCGGCATAGAGGTACCCAACCTGAAGGCCGCTACCGTACGCCTGAGCTCCATACTGACTTCACAGCAGTGGCAGGGACTTAGCTCGCCGCTGGGCTTCGCCGTGGGCAAGGACATATCAGGTACGCCTACGGTGGCCGATCTTGTTAGGATGCCGCACGTGCTCATAGCCGGTCAGACCGGGTCCGGTAAGTCGGTGATGATAAACAGTCTGTTGACCAGCCTTCTGTACAAGAATTCCCCGGCCGACCTGAAGCTCATCTTGGTGGATCCCAAGCGCGTGGAGCTCAAGCCCTACGACGATATCCCGCATCTGCTCACACCCGTGATAACCGAACCGGAAAAGTGCATCAGCGCGCTCAAATGGGCCACGGCCGAGATGGAACGCCGCTACCGCGCGCTGGCCGATGCCCGTAAGCGCAACATCGAGGAATACAACGCTCTGAAGCAGGAAGAGGGCATGCCCTACATCGTCATAGTCATAGACGAGCTGTCCGATCTGATGATGGCGGCCGCGCGCGACGTGGAAGCCCTGATAGTACGCATAGCCCAGAAGGCGCGCGCCGTAGGCATACACCTGGTGCTGGCCACCCAGCGTCCATCGGTCAACGTCATAACCGGCCTTATAAAAGCCAATGTGCCTTGCCGCATAGCCTTCACTACCCAGAGCCAGGTAGACAGCCGCACGATCATCGATCAGGCCGGAGCCGAGAAACTGCTCGGCGAAGGCGATATGCTGTTCCTAACCAGCGATATGCCCAAACCCAAGCGCTTGCAGGCGGCGCTCATCGGTGAGAGCGAAGTTTCCAAGGTGATGGATTACATACGCATGCAACGGCCGCCGCAGTACGACGACGAAGTAGTATCCCAACCGGTCCAGCTTAACGGTAAGGGCGGAGTGGTGGCCGACGTAGGCGGCCAGGACGCGGACGACGACATGTGGCGCGACGCTGTCCAGGTGGTGATCGAGAACAAGAAGGCCAGCACCAGTCTGCTTCAGCGCCGTCTACGCATCGGTTACGGACGTGCCGCCCGCCTTATAGAAACCATGGAGGAGCAGGGCATAATCGGCCAGGCGGACGGTTCGCGCCCGCGCGAAGTGCTTGTGAGCTCGGCGGACGAAGTGTTCAACGCCGGCTCCGCCCCACCCGAGGATGCTCCCGGAGCTTCCGAAGCCGATGCCGCCCTGGACGAGAACTTCCCGGACGAAGACGACAAGTAACGCCACCCTTGCCAAACCGGCGGGTTAGTATTAAGCTACGAATTGGAAGCTAAGGCTTACGGAGAATAAATATGTCAACCATGGAAGAGGCCGGGTGGGGAGAAGAATCAGCCCAGGCTGTTTCTTACGGCCTTGAAGAAGCCGGTATGGCCGCCGCCGAAGTAGCGCCTGCCGAGCTGACCCTGGAAGGCGTCCTCCGGGAGGAGGAGCTGGCCTACGCCACGCGCATGGCCGCCAGGGAAGAGGCTGCCAGGCGCAGCTTCGGCAAGGACCCCCGCGATATCGACCCCCGCGATATGCTCTGAAGCGTAGGCCATTGTACGCCTCCTGATGAAATCGCGGTTTCCCAGACCAGCGGCCCTGAGGCTTGACCTACAGGGGTGGATAGGGTACAATCCCTAGACCAACAAACTTCAGCTTACATCCCCTCGTGAGTGTAGGCTTTAACCGAAGGAAGGAGCAAGAGTTTTGCATCAGTACGAAATAGCGGTTCTGTACCATCCTGATCTAGAGGTGGACCTAAGCAAGGCCGAAGAAAAGGTCAAGAAAATCGTAACCGATGGCGGCGGCAAGGTCGTCAAGGAAGACAATTGGGGCAAGCGCAAGCTGGCTTACGACATCAAAGGCTGCGAACATGCCATCTATGTGTTCTATACGGTGGAACTGCCCGGCGAAGCCGTCAAGAAGATAGAGAGCACGCTTAACATCACCGGGGAGGTCATCCGTTTCCTGGTAACGCGGCCGGACCTGAAGGCCATGGCCAAGGCCGAGGCACTGAAGGCCGAAAAGGCCGAAAAGGCCGCCAAACGCGGTGAGCAGGATGACGACGATGACAAAGATAAGGAAGAGGACGATTCTTAAAAAAGCCTTAAATCCCTTGACGGGCGTTCGGACCCGGGGGTACGGTGGATATACAAGATAAGGAGTACTTATGGCACGAAGTCTTAACCAAGTAACACTGATGGGCAACCTCACGCGCGACCCGGAACTGCGGCAGACGCCCACAGGCCAGAACGTAACCAGCTTCAGCCTGGCGCTGAACCGCAGCTACAAGGATTCCAGCGGCGAATGGAAGGAAGTCACCGATTACGTCGACATCGTCTGCTGGGCCACTCTGGCCGAGCGCGTGGCGCAATATATGAGTAAGGGCCGCCGTTGTCTTGTGCAGGGGCGCCTGCAGTCACGCTCGTGGGAGCAGGACGGCAACAAGCGTAGCAAAGTAGAGGTATTGGCCAACGACGTGACCTTCTTGGACAGCCGTGGTGGCGACGACGGCAACGCCGGCGGCACCGACGAGCCGGTCGCTTCCGGTTCATCCGACGATTCTTCCGGCAGCAAGGCCAAGCCCAAGGCCGGCAAGAAGACCAAGAAGGACGATGTGGTCATAGAAGATATAGGCGACGAACCTATAAACCTGGACGATATACCTTTCTAATAAGTTAAAAGGAGCAACATGGCGAAGATATTCAAACACCGGACCGACGTAGCGTTCTTCGATTACAAGGACTTCAAAACTCTTCAGCGCTATATAAATTCCTACGGACAGATCGAAAGCCGCAAGAAGACCGGCCTGACCGAAAGCCAGCAGCGCCGCCTGGCCAAGGCCATAAAACGGGCCCGCCACATCGCGCTTCTGCCGTTCGTAGCCAGCAACTAGCGGGACGGTCGATGGCACTCAGCATCACCGAACTCAGGAAAGGCGCGCTCTTCCAGTGGGAGGGCGAACCGTTCCGCGTGATCGAATACAAACAGAAGGTCATGGGCCGCGGTGGCTCCATCGTGAACGTGCGCATAAAAAGCCTGCTGGACGGCAAGATGCTCGAAAAGACCTTCAAGGGCAATGAGACGCTGGAAAGCGCCGATGTTACCACCCAGCCCGTCCAGTACCTGTATAACGACGGCAACAACTTCTTTTTTATGAATGGCAAGACCTTCGAGCAGTTCGAGGTGCCGGCGGACCTGGTAGGCGAGGGAGCAGGCTATATCAAAGAGGGCGACCAGGTGCAATTACAGTTCTTCGACGGTCGCCCCATCAGCGTGGAATTACCCAAGAACGTGCCGCTGAAAGTTACCTACACGGAAGCCGCGGTGAAGGGTGACACCAGCACTTCCATCACCAAGGATGCTACGCTGGAAACCGGTCTAACCATAAAGGTGCCGGCCTTCATCAAACAGGGCGACACCGTGTCGGTAGATACGGCTACCGGCACCTACCGCGAACGCCTGAAAGGCTAGGGTCATGCAGCCCGGCGACCGCCTGATCTGCACCTTGGTGGAACCGTTGGGCGTAGGCCACAGATTCAAAGAATGGCCTCTGCACGTGACCGTCTTGCCCTGGTTCCGCCTGGAAGACCCCTCCTACCGGGTAGCCGCAGGGCTGGCTCGGGCCTTTTCCGGCATAGGTCCGTTCAGCGCCAAGGCGGGTAAAGATGTCCGGCTGGGCCCGAAGAAGAATCGCCCGGCCCGGGTGTTGGAGCCCGCCGGTTCGTTCCCCGAACTGGAAGCCCGCACCAGGAGCTACCTGCACAAGAAGCGCGCCTGGCTGGTTGACGAAACCACCAGGACCCGCCGTGAATACCTGCCGCACGTGACATACCAGCGCGGCGATGTCCTTGGCGCGGACCGGACCATTTATTGCGACCGCCTTTATGTGATTGAACAAAAAGGCGATTACAAAGAGATCGTGGCCGAAATTCCATTGGATGGTTGAGCCGTTTACTTCCGCTTCATCTCTCTTATGATGTCTTTCATGGCGGCCCGAGCCCGGCGGTGCTGAAGCGTCTTCAGAACGGTTTCCGGATCCGTCTGCGCCAATTCGCGACCATGAGGTCTTAGGTACCACAGGATCGCCGCACGGATTATGTCACTGCGAGTAGTGAAGTCTTCCTCAGCGGCCTTATCAACGATGTCCAGTAATCCGCTTTGGATGCTGATCGTGATTCTCTGCATCCCGGCGGTATGACGCCTGCGTTTATGTGGATTTTCGGGTGGGCTCATGCATGCTTACTTTCGGGCAGGTAGTAAAGTGATGCAAAAAGTATGCGATATGCATACTAAGTACATCACATTATGGCACCACCAAAACGAAGTGTGCAAAGCCGCTCAGCTAAACTTCATTACCTT
>DASUOD010000119.1:0-4633 GCA_036276795.1 Saccharimonadales bacterium (SeqCode) | reverse complement strand
GAACCGGTCGGGCCGACGATCATCACAAGTCCGCTCGGTTTGGCGATGATCCCATCCACCACCTTGCGTTCTTCCTCCGACAGGCCCAACTTGTCCAGCTGATACATATCGGAGTCCATGTTGAACAGGCGCATGACCACGTCCATGCCGTTGATAGTAGGCACGGTTTCGAGCCGTACGTTGACGTCAACCTCGTGGCCGTCGGCCATCCTTACCCGTTGGGCTATGTGGCCCTGCTGGGCCTCGTCGGACGAGGTAGAGACATTGCCGGCACTGGCGATGGCCGATATCAGCACCCTGTACTTATCCGCCTTGAGCACGGCTATGGGATGCAGTACGCCGTCGATACGGAAACGTATGCGCACTTGGTCCGACTGGTTCTCCAGGTGGATGTCCGAAGCATTAAGCCGGTGGGCCTGCGATACCAGATAGGCCAGCATGTCATCAGCCCTGACCTGCTCCAGCATGGCGGATATTTCGCCCACCTTCTCGCGGTTGTCAAGCTGATTGACCGCCACGTCCTGGTACACGACCTCCGGCGGCGGGTCATAAAGGCGCATATAATCGCGGAAGCCGGTGTCGGAGATTATGGCGAAACTCAGACGTTGGTCAAGGAACCGCTTCTGAAGTTCCTCTATGGTCTGTTTGGAGGTGGTAGTGGTTATACCGAAGAAGATATTGCTCTTATCGACATGTATGGGTATGACCCTCATCTTGTAGAGCTCGGGAACGGTCAGAATCTCTTTGTAAAGTGGTTTGTCGGGTTGGCTGTCCGGCGAAGTGTCGAAATAGTCCAAGCCCAGTACGCGGGCACGGCGCTGCGAGGCCTTCTCTTCGTCAAGCCGGGCGTCTTCGCTCATGATAACAGTATAAAGCATAAGAATTGTGGTACAATGTAATAAGTCCGATTAAAAACAAAACTACCTGAACCATGGCGTTAGCCGCGAAGCCGCGAAAAAAAGGCCCCCAAAGAAAAAGACATGCCGGGCATCATCGCCGGACCAAGCGATATGTGGCACCTTACTGGCCATACCTGCCGATGCTGCTGATAGTATTCATGGGCCTGCTGGTGAACAGCGTGTGGTCCGGCAAAGGGGTATTGGGTTCCACAAGCGACTTCAGCGCCAGCAGCCTGCTGAGCGACACCAACGCCGAACGGGCCAAGCACGGGGAGCCTCCGCTGCGGTTGGATGCGCGGCTCAGTAACGCGGCCCAGGCCAAAGCCGACGATATGATCAAATACGGCTATTGGTCGCATACTTCACCCGATGGCAAGACGCCTTGGACATTCATCACTCAAAGCGGCTACCGTTATCAGGTCGCGGGGGAGAACCTGGCCTACGGCTTCGCCAGCGCGACCGACAGCGTGGTCGGCTGGATGAACAGCCCGGAACACCGGGACAACATATTGAACAAGGCTTATCGGGACGTAGGTTTCGGCGTTGCCAGTTCTCCGAATTTCATGGGCCACGGCCCGGAGACCATAGTGGTGGCCGAATACGGCCGGCCGGCGGAGTCCGGTGCCGGCGGCGCAGTACCCGTAGCGGGCGCATCGGCGGGGACCGTCTTTAAGGACGGCGGCAAGGTCCTGGGCGCGGAGTTGGCTGCGCGGCCGGTGTCGCGTATCCAGCTTCTGACCGGTGATGCCAAATGGAGTTTATTCCTGGTGGTGGCCGTCACCGGCGCCGCCGGCACGCTTTTCATGCTCAGGCACGGCTACAAAGTGCACCGTTGGGCCACCAGGGGCGAGATGTTCGTAACCCAGCACCCTTACTATGACATCGCCATAGTCGCCGTGATCACCGCCGGCCTGGTACTGACCCGCGTCAGCGGCATCGTGCGATAAACGCACGGAACCGGTCACTGCAACACCATATTGTCGGTGCCGACCAGTTCGCGCAATTCGGTCAGTCCGTCACCCGCGGCGTCGATACCGCCCGGCAATTTGATAGCCTGTTTGGATGACGGCCCGCCAAGTACTAGCACCACTTCCGTGTTGCCCTTATGGTTGTCGATGGTCTGCTTGAGCGATAGCAGGGTTTTTTCGTCGTTGGTGTCCTGTAAACGTATATAAAGCCGTTCCCCGGCCGGCGGCCTTGGCTCGGCGGCGCGGTGGGATATATCCTGGGCGCTTTCTACCATGACCTTCACTTCACCGCCGTTACCGTTCCTGCCGCGGGCGTTGATCTTGCCCCGGACCAATACCACCCGGTCGCGTTCCCACAGGCCGGCAGTCTGCTGGTAGCTGTTCGGGAACAGTACGGCCTCTATCTCGTCGAAACGGTCCTCTATCTTCACGAAAGCCATCTTCTGGCCGTTCTTGGTAGTGATTTCGCGTACATCCGTGATGGCGCCGCCGATGCTGACGGACCGTCCATCGTGATCTTCGGTTATGGAGTTAAGCGGCATGGTTTCTTTCTTGAGTATGGCTTCGAACATCTCCAGAGGGTGCTGGCTCAGGTAGAGTCCCAACAGCTCGCGTTCCCAATTGAGCTGTTCGCGGCTGTCGGCGGGCTCGTGCAAGGGTTGCAGCTCCAACCGCGGCTTTTCGAACATGGACTCCTCGACGCCGCCGAACATGTCGGTCTGGCCGCTATCGGCCTGCTTCTGCAGACGGCCCGCGAAAGCCAGCAGCATATCCAGGTTATGCAGCAGCGTGGCGCGGTCGCCAAAACTATCGAACGCGCCGGCCTTTATCAGGCTTTCCATGGGTTTGCGATTGACCGTGCGTATGTTCACGCGCGTCAGGAAGTCCTCCAGGCTCTTGAATTCGCCTTCCTTGCGGGCACGCAGGATCTCCTCTACCACGCCCGTGCCGACGTTCTTGACGGCGGCCATGCCGAACCTTATCTCTTTCTTCCCTGGCACGACGGCGAACTCCACGAACGATTGGTTGACGTCCGGCGGCAGCACGGTTATGCCCATGTGTTTACACTCCGTTATCTCTATGGCCAGACGGTCTATGTCGTCGTAATCGCTGGTCATGAGCGCCGCCATGAACGCCTCCGGGTAATGGGCCTTCAGGTAGGCCGTCTGGTAGGCGACCATGGCATACGGCGCGGAGTGGCTCTTGTTGAAGCCGTAGTCGGCGAAAGCTTCCATGCGCACCCAGAATTTTTCGGCGAAGGACTTGGTAACCTTGCTGTGCTCCATCATGCCCTCGATGAAGGCCGTCTTCATCTTGGCCATGGTGGCGCGCTGTTTCTTGCCGATGGCTTTGCGCAGGGTATCCGCCTGGCCGCCGGTGAAACCGCACATCTCCTTACTGACCTGCATGAACTGTTCCTGGTACACCAGGACGCCGTAGGTGTTACCCAGGGCGGCTTTCAGACCGGGGTGCTCGTAGGCGACCTTCTTCTGGCCATGCTTGCGGGCGATATAGTCATCGATGAACTGCATCGGACCCGGACGGTACAGCGCGTTCATGGCGATAAGGTCGTCGAACTCGGTAGGCCTAAGTTGTTTCAGATAGCGTTTCATGCCGGCCGATTCGAACTGGAATATGCCCGTGGTATCGCCGCGCTGGAAAAGTTCATATGTCGGCCCGTCATCGATCGGTACGGCATTTATGTCTATATCGTCGTCGTATACGCGCTTGATTATGCGCAGGGCATTATTGATGATGGTCAGGTTGGACAGACCCAGGAAGTCGATTTTCAACAGCCCCAGTTCATCCACGGGCCCCATGGAGTATTGGGTCGCTACCACGCCTTTCTGAGCCATCTCAAGCGGCGTGTAACACACTATGTCTTCCGGCGCTATCACCACGCCGGCGGCATGCACGCCATGGGAACGGATGGTGCCTTCCAGCTGCATAGCCAGGTCGAACACCTTCTTGGCGGTCTGGTTGGTCCTGTACTCTTCTTTGAGTTCCCGGTTTTCCTTGAGGGACGTGGCCAAGGGGATGTGGCGGCCCTGTACGGGCGGAGGTATCATCTTCGCCAGGCGGTCGGCGTCGGCATAAGGAACTTGAAGAACGCGCGACACGTCCCGCACGGCGTTGCGTGCCGCCATCCTGCCGAACGTGACTATGTTGGCCACGCGGTCCTTGCCGTATTTGTCGACGCAGTACTGTATGACTTCCCCGCGCCGCGAGTCCTGGATATCGATATCTATGTCGGGCATGCTGATGCGGTCGGGATTCAGGAAGCGCTCGAACAGCAGATCGTACTCGAGCGGGTCCAGCTCGGTTATCTTAAGGGCGTAAGCGATTATGGAGCCGGCGGCACTGCCCCGGCCCGGCCCGAAGACTATACCTTGCTTCTTACCCCAGTTTATAAAATCGGCGATTATCAGAAAGTAGCCGTTGAATCCCATATCTCCTATGACCCCCAGCTCGTACCGGGCACGTTCCAGGATATGCTTGTCCAAGGTTTTCTTGGCTGCGGCCACGGTCATCTTGGAGGCGGCAGATTCCGATACCGGTTTGCCGCCCGTCTTGCCGTAACGCCAGGCCAGGCCGCGGTACAGCAGCTTTTCCAGATACGACCGTTCCGTCTCGCCCTTCGGCACCGGGAACTTGGGGATGAGTATCTCTCCGAGCTTTATATTAAGGTCGCAACGTTCGGCTATCTTGCGCGTATTAGCGATGAAATCGGGATGCTTCTTGCCCCAGCGTGATATCACGTCTTCG
>DASUOD010000118.1:0-10677 GCA_036276795.1 Saccharimonadales bacterium (SeqCode) | reverse complement strand
TTCCGGGTCCATGATGTCGTACGTCGGCGCGTCGTTAGGGTTTTCAGGGGGTACGTCGGGTATGTCTATGAGCCGGTCGGACCCCGAAGCCTGCGATACGTACCCCACGGCGTTGATGTGCTTGATGGCCCAGCCGCGACTGTCGATGGTGTTGGCCAATGCCTGCAGACGGCTTTTGACCTCTGTCTGGCTAAGGTTGTCGGTAAGTACCTTCTCGACCTTCTTGGGCGCGGTTATGGTCACCAGCTCCTTGATGCCGCTCTGGTTCCAGACCCGCTTCTTGGGCTTGAACCAGAAATGCAGCTTGGCGAGGGCCCACTGCTCCGTTGGCTGGTCGCCGCCCCAGGGGAAAGCGAAGAACGCGCAGAACAGGGCCGGCGGCAGGAAGAACGCCAGCAGGAAAAGCACGTTCTTGGCCACCGCCAGGAAACATATATAGAACAAAAAAGCCGCCATCAGGCCGAAGATGAACTGCCTGAGCGTGAGCGGCCCGAGTATGTGATCCTCTGCCTCTATGTCCTGTATGAGTTTATATGTTGCCACGGTATCTTAAGTATAACAAAATCCTATATACTTGAAGGGCCAATGACCAATCCCCGACTCATCATCTGCGGATCCATCGCCTTGGACAGGATCATGAACTTCTCCGGCAAGTACCGCGATCTCATAAGGCCGGACAAATTACACGTGCTGTCCTTGAGCGTCCTGTTGGACAAGATGGAAGAGACCCCGGGCGGCGTGGCGGCCAACATCGCCCACGGCATGGCCCAGCTGGGCGAAAGACCGGTACTGCTGGGGTCTGTCGGCCCGGACGCGTTCGCGTACATGAAGGAACTCAAGGCCGCCGGCATAGACACCGCCCACGTACACACCAGTCAGCTGCCCACGGCTTCGTTCAACGTCATGACCGACAGCGAGGATAACCAGGTCGGCGGCTTCTACCCCGGCGCCATGTCCGATTCAGAGAAACTTACGCTGGAGCCCTGGGTCGGCCAGGACGTGCTGGTATGCGTGTCGGCCCATGACCCGCCCGGCATGCGGTCGCAGGTAGAGGAATGCGTACGCCACGGCCTGCGCCTGGTGTACGACCCGGGCCAGCAGGTCAGCAACAGCCCGGCCGAAGACCTGAAAGCCGGCGTGGAAGCGGCCGAGGTCCTTATTGCCAACGATTATGAACTGGGAGCCCTATGCGAAAAGACCGGTCTGGACGCTGACGGCATAAAGGCCAAGGTGCCGGTGGTGGTGACAACGCTTGGCAAGGACGGCTCGGTCATAGAGGGCGCCAAGGTCAGAAGCCCCGTCAAGGTCTCCGCCTGCATCTCGGGCAAGGTGGTCGACCCCACCGGCGCCGGCGACGCCTACCGCGCTGGCTTTTTATACGGATACTTGCGACAATGGCAGCTACAAAAGTGCGGCCGGCTCGGTTCGGCCGTCGCTTCGTATATAGTCGAACACCACGGCACGCAGGCCCGCCTTTCCAAGAAAGGCATAATGGAGCGCTACGTACGGACATTTAAAGAGGAGATCCAACTATAGATGGCGGACACCGATCATAAGATAAAGGACATCAAGCTGGCCGATTGGGGCCGCGCCGAGATCAACCTGGCCGAAAAGGAAATGCCCGGCCTGATGGCCCTGCGCCAAGAATATGCCGCTGCCCAGCCCCTCAAAGGCGCCCGCATAGCCGGTTGTATACACATGACCATCCAGACCGCCGTGCTGATTGAAACCCTGCAGGCGCTGGGCGCCGAAGTCCGGTGGTCGTCCTGCAACATCTTCTCTACCCAGGACCATGCGGCGGCCGCTCTGGCCAAGGCCGGCACGCCCGTATTCGCCTGGAAGGGCGAGTCCGAGGACGAATACTGGTGGTGCATCGAACAGACCCTGAAGTTCCCCGGCGGCAAAGGGCCGAACATGCTGCTCGACGACGGCGGCGACCTGACCGCCCTGGTCCACGACAAACATCCGGATCTGCTGAAGGACATCAAAGGCGTGTCCGAAGAGACCACCACCGGCGTCAAACAGCTCAACAAGTTCTTCGCTGACGGCTCGCTCAAGGTCCCTGCCATAAACGTGAACGACAGCGTCACCAAGTCCAAATTCGACAATCTGTACGGTTGCCGGGAGTCGTTGGCGGACGGTATCAAACGCGCCACCGACGTAATGCTGGCCGGCAAGGTAGCGGTAGTGGCCGGCTATGGCGACGTGGGCAAAGGCAGCACCCAATCCTTGCGCGCCTTCGGCTGCCGCGTCCTGGTGACCGAGTCCGACCCCATCTGCGCCCTGCAGGCCCTGATGGAAGGCCACGAGGTCGTCACCATGGACGAAGCCGCGCCGCGGGCCGATATCTTCGTCACGGCCACCGGCAACAAGGACATCATCACCATAGACCACATGAAAAAGATGAAAGATACGGCCATCGTCTGTAACATCGGCCATTTCGACAACGAGATCCAGATAGAGCCGCTGAACGCCCTGCCCGGCGTCAAGAAAGAAGAGATAAAGCCCCAGGTAGACTTGTACACCATGCCCGCCACCGGCAACCGCCTGATAGTCCTAAGTGAAGGCCGTCTGGTGAACCTGGGCAATGCCACCGGCCACCCGTCGTTCGTGATGTCCAACTCGTTCAGCAACCAGGTGCTGGCGCAGATAGAACTGTTTACCAAGGATTACGATCTGGGCGTGCACCGCCTGCCCAAGGAACTGGACGAAAAGGTCGCCGCCGTCCATGTGGCCGCGCTGGACGGCCATCTGACCAGGCTCACCAAGGAACAGGCCGACTACATCGGCGTCCACCCGGACGGTCCCTTCAAATCAGACCACTACCGGTACTAAATCTTAATATTGCCTGGCTTACTCGCCTATGGTACGGCGCAGTTTCCGGCCCAGCAGTCTGAATTCTTCAGGAGTGATGTCCTGACTGGCGACGTATCTGTCGTATATGTCCCGGGCTACTTCCTGGATACCAGGCTCCTGCTTGAGGTCGGTACGTGATTCCCTGGAACCCCATATCCTGTCGCGCCACTTCTTGATCTTATCCGTATTGCTAGGACTGCCATGTATGGAAAGCGTTTCGAACACGTCTTTGTTGAAGTCATGCATGACCTGTTCCTTGGTCTGCGGCCGGCCATCATCATCCACGCCGTCAGGTACGACCCTGCGGTTGACCTTTATGGTCGAAAGCTCGAACATAATGCCTACCTGCTCGTCTATGATGCCGCGTACCGATTCCGGATTGCCAAGGGCGGAGTAAAAACCCAGCCTTGCATCCCCGCTGTATCGGTTCGTATATTCCAAAGCCTTTTCCATCAGGGGTTCTATAACCCAGTTGGGGCTGACGTCGACGGCCGATTCTTCTACGCCTAGGCGCTTCAGGTCCTGGGTATAGGCGTCATGGATATTTTTCACTATCTCGTTGAAGGCGTCAGAGCCTATGGATTGTATTACGCCAAGAAGCTCTTGGGCATAGGCTTCTTGCACGGTACCTTTGAGGCTTTCTATGTCTTCGTGCAATCGGGCACGGCCCTCATCGGTATTTGGATAGAATTCGGGCCTGCACAGCACGCCCAGCATGTCGTCCACCGTTAGTTCCGGTGGATTGATGCGGCCCTGGCTCATGGCATGCTCCCCGTCGGCCCATGCGCGTACCAGACCTTCCCGGAGTTTATCGCCGTGGTAAGGGGCGAGCGCCTCGGGCATACGCACGTTCGTAATGACGGAATCTTTAGGGGCTATCTTGCGATGATGCTCGGCGGATTCATCCATCTTGAATTTGTCGGGCTCTTCCAAGTAGTGCCACAGTTCGTAGTCCCTGAGCTGTTCTTCGCTTACGACGTTGGTCGAACCGTCCTGGTACCTTTCGGTGGTCCTTAGGGTGAAGATACGGGCATATCTCTCGTCGGTACCCGTTTCGCCGGGCTCCTTGACGACGACGTCGCTCAGGATTTCCTGGTCGCGGGTACGTACGCCCACATGGTGCTTGTTACTGTCCTCACCCTTCCTGTGACCATGGGTGACCGGATATACGTCCGCCCCGGGCATATCAAGCTGCCACCTTAGACCGGTCCAGTTGGTGACGCCCTTCGCCTCCAGCTGGTCTTGTATGTCGCGGAACGCCGGCTTGTTGCCACGGGTCAGGCCTATTTCCAGCATATGATCAGGGTTTTCAACCTTACTGCTCCCGCTCTCGCGTCCGCCGAAGTTCCAGACAGCCATGGGCTCCTTATCGCCCCCGCCGCCGGCCAGTGCCTCGCCGGCCTCTTCGTAGAACTCATCCATATGCATGGTCCTGGTCTCCGTAAGTTCGTCATACATGTTGTAGACGTTCACGGTCACTAAAGGTGTATAGACCGGGTTGCGGGCTTCCTGTCTGCCGAACTCGATATTCCATGAACTGCCGCGTTTGACAGGCCGCGGCAGGCCCACGTTGCGGTGGGTCCTTCGTTCGGTGTCGCGGGCGATGGCGCCACGGTTCAGCCGGGGGAATGCCACGGATGGCCTACCCTCTTTGGCTCGCTCCTCGCTTACGCTGCGCGGGCTTCTAAGTACAGAGCCTTGGATGCTGGGCCAAAAGTTCTTCGGCACTCCTTCTACAGGCTTGTCAACCTGACGCTCGGCTGAATGAGTCACTATGTAGCGCTGGGTAAAGCCGTCATCGTCGTGGATGGTCAGATCCAAGCCCTGAAGGTCCTCGTGGCCACGGAGCGTGGCGTCGGCCTGCAGCTTTTCGGTAAGGGCGGCGGCTCTGGCGTCCGGGTCCAGATGGCCGAACGTGGCGGTTACCTTGAGATCGCGGCGACTGGCTTCCCTTTCTTCAGGCGAAGGCAGGGGTGGTGCCTGGTTTCCATTGTTTGGTGTTGGTGTTGGAGCATGTTCTGCCATAACTCTTGAGGATTATACACCAAAGTTTACTAATTGTCAACAATAACGGCCAAGTTGGTAGACTATGGAGCCGGTTCTTCAGGTGGCGGTTCAGGTGCTGCATCTGGGCCTCCTGCATGGCGGGCTATCTCGGCGTCTTCAGCCGAAGCGCCGCCCCGGCCCCACTCAAGTTCGCTTTCATTCAGACCCAGGCGATTGACCCATATGTCGCGGACTTTCTGGCCGACATCGGAGTCACCGTAGTTGTAGAGCGCCAGCTGTTTGATACGTCCGCGTATCTCTTTGACGCGCCGACCTTCGCTGGAACCAGGATCCTTGGGCACGAGCGAGCCGTCCTTCCTGCGCATGGGCTCGACTCTCCTGGTCTTCCTGTTGTAGCTCATCTTATAGTCGGAAGCGCCGGCGATAAGGGTTTCACGCAGGGCGTCGACGTCCTCTGACTTGCCGGCGGCGATTTCCTGGGTATTGATACGCATGAGAGAGGTCTGGGCCTTGGATGACGTGGGGTTTTCGTATGAGCTGTGGGCCTTGCCACCTTCGTCCCACCACAGGCCGTGGCCGCGGGCGGCGCTGACGCGTTTAGGCGTAAGCGCGTCCTGCAGAAGCGTGGTTTCGCGGACGGCGCTTTCCTGGTCGCCCCCCTCGTATAGCCGGTTATAATTGGCCGCGACATCATCCATTTCCAGGCGCCCGGCCTTGGCGGCGGAAAGCAGGCCGACCAGGCGGCCGTCAACGCGGTTGGTCTCGGGCGAAGAGGTGTATTTTTCGAACTCGCTGGCCGTCGCCCTTAGTTCGCCGGCGGCTTCGCGGGCTTCTATGCCGCCCTCGCCCTGAGCGGTGCCGAATATATCGGCCACCTTGTTGCGTTCGCCCCAGTTCGCGGGCGCATTCCAGCCTACCGGGGTCACGCCGTCGTCCCCGTACATTATGTTGCCGGAAGAGTCGCGCAGGGCGAAGTTCTCGTCCAGCTGTTTCCTGTGCTCGTCATCCAGGGCGCCGCGGTAATACTGGAACTGTCCCGACATCAGGCGGCCGCTCTTATAGCCGATGTCCAGATCCTGGGCGCCTTTGACGGTCTGATCACGTCTGGCACGTTTGATCTGCGACCCCAAAGCTTGGCCGCCGCGGCGGAAACCGGGGATGCCCTCTTTGCCGTCAATCAGTTTACCGGCCTTGGTGGTGCCGAGTTTATAAGGAAGCATCTCGTCGGCATTGACGCCCCAGAACCCCAAGGTGTTCAAGGCCTGGCCCACGCTCCTTTGTTTGCCGCCAGGACGGAGCTTGAACTGGCCGAAGCCAGGGCGGTACAGCCCTTCCGCCCGTGCGCGGGCTATGCGGCTCTTGGCCTGGTTGGAGCGGTAGCCCCGGAGCAGGCCTTGCACGCTGCCGGCGCGCTGGTTGATCGCGTTGCCTATGCCGCTCATCATGGCGCCGGACATGCGGAAGGTCAACGGTATGGCAAAGTACGGGCCGAAGTAGGCTATGAAGGCTATGAGACCGTGCAATATCGGTCCTATGCCGCCGCCGGTGGTGTCGGTGAGCGAGATGGCGGCGAAGACGCGCCCGGCAGCGATGAAGCCGGCTATGAGTGGGAACATCAGCAGCGCCTTGCTGAAGGATTCCCACCACAGTCTGAACACCCGTTGGGTATTAGGCAGTACGTAAGCGATGAGGGCGATCGGCGACAGCAGTATGAGCATGATGATGGCGATTTCGCGGAGTACTAGCACCAGTATGGCCACCAGCACCGCCAGGCCGGCGGTCGCTATGTAGGACAGCAGGACGCCCAAGCCGCCGGCCGCTATCCAAATCGGTACGCCGGCCGCCAGGGCGGCGCCGCCGCCGAAGAAGTTGGTCACGAAATTACCGCCCAGACCACTGCCGAAGTCCAGACTTATCGAGCTGTTAAGGTTATGGAACGGCGCCGTTATCAGGTCGCGGACGCCGAAGCCCAGGTTATTCGATAGCGTGACGGCGAAGTGCATCAGCGTCCACGACAACGTGATGGCTATGGCCACTATAACGATGCGTGGCAGGACCTTGCGTATGGTGTAGGCATCGAGTATCTCCATCCCTATGGCTTGGCCTATGATGACTATGAGGCCCGCTATCACGAGCAGGCCCAAGGCGATGTTCCTGAACGACGACCACGCCGTATAGTAGGCATTGCAGGTCTTGCTGTTGTCGCAGAAAATCTGATTGGTCGGTATGACCATCTGGCTTGTTATGAGGTTATCGGTCCAGGCGATGGCCGGGACCAGCAGATCGTTTATAACGGGGCAGATCACCCAGCTTAGCGGATTGGCCGACCCTTCACAGCCCAGCTCCAAGCTGTCGCCGGAGCCGCCTCCTCCGCCACCGCCACCGCCTCCTCCGCCACCGCTGCCATTATTTGTCAGGGGCAGATTGCCGGACTGGGCGATGGCCTTGGCTTCTGCCGGCGAAAATATATGGGCGTCCATCAGGGACCTGCCGGCGTAACAGGCCTTTAGCATAAGGTCTTTCTTGCCGACATTGCCCGGATCGCATGAAGCGCTGCTAGGGTAGCCCCCGGCGCTATAGACATAGCCTTGCCCGATGCCTTTGTTACATTGGTCTATAGCCCTTTTCTTGTCGGCGCCGCTCAGAGCTTTGAAGTTAGGCCAGTTCCCGCCCTTGGCGTTCGATATGAAAGCCGAGCATAGCTTGTCAAAGTCCGGGAAATCCTTCGCTGCCTGCCGTTGGCCCTCCTTGGCCGCCTGCGAGCACCACTCATACAGGGTTTCGTCATTGCCGCCGTCCGGGTCGGGGCAGTCTCGCGAGTCGCCCTGGTCTCCAAGATAGAAAGCCTTATACCTGGCTATGCAGGGGTCATAATATTTGCTGTCGTGCCCGTCTTCGTCGAGCGCGGCGCTGTCACACCAGTCCTGGGCTCCCTGGCCGGCTTTGTTCTCGGCCTTCGTCGCCGCCTGGACCCGGGAGTCCGTGAGTAAGTTCGGCGTGGCAACGACTTGCAATCCCACCAGGAATAAGAGAGCGGCGCAGAATATCGCCAGCTTCTTTTTATAACCGAAGATTGTGATTTTTGTCTTCATGTTGTCTATCACACCATCTTTCCAACTATACCATAAGCGGGAAGAAACGGCCGTTGCGATATCGCGCATTGTGTATTGCGCGCTCGAATCCTATAATAACTATTTGGCAGCAACATGAACACATGAACATAAGAAAAAAAATCCTGATAACCGTCCTGCCCCTGCTGGTGCTTGGTCTGAGCCTTTCGGGAGCGCCAGGTACGGCGGGTGCCGCCGGGCGTTTCAGCGGCAAGGACGACAAGAAGGTCAAGGATTATTGCAAGAAGGAATTAGGCAAAAAGGCCGGCAAGCAGGAGCTGGGGGCTTGTTACAGGGGGTACGTCTTCGGCTATGACAGGCAGAACAAATCGAAGTGCAACAGCACCTATCAGGGCAAACAGAAAGCCATACAGGCATGCAGGGACGAGGGCTATAGCGGAGGCTCAAGCAACAAGGCGGGTGTCAGTTCGCCAAGACAAGGCGGAGGAGGCGGTGGCGGCGGCAGCAGCTCCCCCACCCCGACGGGCGCAGGCAAGAACTGCGACGAGAAACACTGCGACCTCATAGCCCTTTACGTCAACCCGCTCATAAACGTCCTTAGCATATTGGTCGGGTTGGTGGTGGCTGCCTCGCTGATACTGGGCGGCATCCAGTATTCGGCCGCCGGCAGCGACCCGCAGAAAGTCAGCGCCGCTAAAAGCCGCATATCCAATACCCTGATGGCGTTCCTTGCCTATGCCTTCCTGTTCGCGTTCTTAAACTTCCTCATACCCGGAGGCATCTTCTAGGAGCTATCATGATACGTTTGTTCACCGCCTTGTTGATAACCGCCGCCTTTCTTGGAGTAGGACTGTCCCAGCCGCGCCCGGCCGCCGCCAGTCTGCCCCAGACGGTCGCGGCCAGCGTGGAATTCTGCGAGAAGAAGGCCAACGGGCCTCTGGGCTTCTTGGGCTTGGAGCCGTGGTATCACTTCATGTCCGACTCATCGTTGGGCACGCACGGCGACCCATGCGCCATAAAGTGCTTCAATATATTCCCGCAGGCCAACCCCAATGCGTGCGGCCAGACGGCCAGCGACATACCCGGCGTAGTGTTGGCGATCATAGACGATCTGCTCAGACTGGCCGCGTTGGTCGCCGTCGCCTTCATAATAATAGGCTCCTTCCAGTACGTCGGTAGCCGCGGCAATTCCGAGCGGACCGCTGCCGCCCAGACCACCATAATGAACGCTCTCACCGGTCTTGCCGTCGCCTTGGTCGCCGTCGCCCTGATTTCGTTCATAGGCAACCAGCTGCATTAGCACCATTGTGCATTATGCAACCCCGTCCTATAATAGAATAAGCAAAACCGCAAACAGAAACTTCTGAACATGCGCATATCACAAAGTATCAGGAACAACTTATCCAGGGTCACGGCCTCCGTGGCGTTGGCGCTTTTCGTATCGTTGGCCGCACCGGTGACCGCCCACGCGCTCCCGGCCGTTTCCGCGGTGCCCGCGCCGGTCAACGTGGGATATAGCCAGGTCAAGCCGGGGAATCTTCCCCGCTCCTCGGCCGACACCAACACCATCCAGAACATCCTGCGCATAGTCTTCGGCATCATCGGCGCTTTCGCCCTGATGAGCATGGTAGCCTCCGGCTTCAAGTACGTGACCTCCGCAGGCGACCCTGGCAAGACCTCCGAAGCCAAGAAAGGCATAATCTTCGCCCTGGTCGGCCTGATGCTGGCCATAACCGCTCAAGCCATAGTGGCCTTCGTGATCAGACGGGCGGCGCCATGATGCGCCGGTTCGCGCTTTCCCTTATGCTGGCCATGATGTGCTTCGCGGCCGCACCCTCCCCCGCCCTGGCCTTCGAGTCTTATAAGGACGGTGCTTGCAGCGGCAAGAACGCCGCCTCCGCGGCCTGCAAGGCCAGGGGTTCTTCCAACCCGATCGCAGGCCCCGACGGCATCCTGCTGAAGATCACAAACGTGATAGCCTATCTGGCCGGCGCCATAGCGGTGATCATGATAATAGCCGGCGCCATACGATTCATGACCTCCGGTACCGATGTCAGCACCGGTTCGCGTACGGACACGGACGTGGAAGAAGCCAGACGCACCATAGTCAGCGCCCTGGTCGGCCTGGCGATCATAGTTCTGGCCAAGGCTGTAATCACATATGTAATCACAAGGTTATGAGGTAAATATAATGAGGATAAGACGCATAATCACGAACATAATGCTGGCCCTGTCGTTGGCGGTGGCCGGCGGGGCTGCTGCCACGGTGCCGGTTTACGCCGGTACGGGCGGCGGTGGTGGCGGCGGCGGAGGCGGAGGCGGCGGGAGCTCCTGCCCCTCGGACCAGACCGCCAAAGGACAGGTGTTGAAAGGCCTGGGCCAGACCGGTAGTAACTGCGATGACAGCCAGGTCAACAAGACGATACAGACCGTGGTCACCTTACTGAGCCTGGGGGTAGGGATAGCGTCGATAATAGTGATAATAGTCGCCGGCTTCAAATACATAGTTTCGGCCGGGGACCAGAACAAGGTATCGGGCGCGAAAACCACCTTGATCTACGCGCTCATAGGTCTGGCGATCGCGGGCCTGACTCAATTCCTCATACGCTTCGTCCTGTACAACACCAATAAGGTATGAGTTGCCCGGCAAAGCCGTCTTGATTAACGCTAAAGCTTGTAGTATAAGTTAAGTAACCAGTAAAGAAAGGTAAAAAAGATGATTCAAAAAATCAAAAGACAGCTC
>DASUOD010000117.1:0-2930 GCA_036276795.1 Saccharimonadales bacterium (SeqCode) | reverse complement strand
GCGTTCTCCGCGTCTTCCTTCTTAGCCTTCTCGAGCACGGGCTTGGGAGCGCCGTCCACGATGGCCTTGGCCTCGCCCAGGCCCAGCCCGGTGATGTCTTTCACGGCCTTGATGACGGCCACTTTCTGGGAACCTGCGTCCTTAAGTACCACGTCGTATTCGCTCTTCTCTTCGGCTGCCGGGGCGCCATCGCCTCCGCCAGCCGCGGGTGCGGCGACCGCTACCGAAGCGGCGGCCGGCTCGATACCGTACTCATCCTTTAGGATATTACCCAGCTCGTTGACCTCCAGGACGGTCAGTCCGGTCAGGTCCTTCGCGATTTTCTTTAGATCTGTTGCCATGATTTAACTCCTTCGAATTATTAAATTATTAACTGGCCGCTTTGGCTTCCAAGCCCTGTAGCAGGCCGTGCAGATTGCCGCCCAAACCGCCCATGACGCCTTGGACAGGCGCATTGAGCGTGTTGATCAGGCCGGCTATCATCTGGTTCTTGCCCGGCAGGGCCGCCAGGGCTTTGACTTCGTCAGCCCCGATGAACTTGCCTTCGGCAGTTATAGCGCCTACGAATTCCAATGACGGATTCTTCTTGGCGAAAGCTTGCAGGCTCTGAGCCGGCGCTACTTCGTCGTCGCCGTTGAACGCGTACAACAGCATACCCTGCAGGGCGCCGGTGTCCACGTCTTTGACGTTGTCGGTGGTCTTGATGGCCTGTATGACCAGACGGTTCTTGACCACTTTGACCTTCGTGCCGCCTTCGCGGGCGTCGCGCCGGAGCTGCTGGAGCGCCTTCACGGGCGTGCCTTCGTATTTGGCTATGACGGTCATCTTGGAACCCGCCAGCAGGTCGCTGACTTCCTTGACGACTTCTTGCTTATCGCTTTTGCTTAGTGGCATATTGCCTCCGAATTATTGAAATAACAGGAATATCGACCGGTTCCTGCTTAAAGTTGCCTATAAAAAGAGATTTTTACCTAGGCGACATTATCAAGCCTGATGGCCGTCGCTGTCTCTGGCAACTTGCATGCGATTATAGCACAGGGGCGGGCCCTAATCAAACGATCAAGCCATATCGGACGGCATACGTTCCTCTTCCCGGCGCCGGCCCGATTTCCTGGCCAGATAGCCCTGCCGGTAATCGTCGGCGTGATTGCCTGTCAGCACCGCGACTATGGTGGCGCCCGCTACGTTGCGTGAACGGGCCAGCTTACGCGCTTTTTCAGCGCCTACGGCGCCGGCTAATTCAGGCAAAACACCGTGTTCCTGCTGGACGTCATACATGGTAGCCAGGACCGAGCCGCTGGTGACAGTGTCCGCCGAATCAGCCAGCCGGCTGCCTACACCTAGCGTGAAGGGGTGGGTCCTGCCCACGCCGACGCCGCCCAGCCGCGCGAACCAGCTTGGCATGATGTGCGAAGATCGGTCCTCGACCGGCCTGGCCTCTCCGTCGCGGAGAGCATTGACGAACGGGCTGCAGCCCTGTACCTGGGCCGCGTGCAGGCGCACTGCGGGCCTGAGCTCCTTTACGACTGAACCCACGCCTCCGAATAAGCTGCCGCCGCCGTACTGAAGCACCAGGTCCGTCATTCCGGGGAACCGCTCCGCAAGCTCCAGTCCTATAGCACCGGTACCTGCCAGATTCGAGCGGGACGCGAAAGGATGGACGTTCGTAGCCCCGTGTTCTGCGGCGTACTGCCGCGCGTATTCATCGGCCTGGTCGAAGTTATCTCCATATTCTTTGACGCTTACGCCCAGCTCCTCCATGAATTCCCTTTTCTCCTGATTGGGATTGCTGGGTGTGATGGCGGTACCGCGCCCGCCGTACTTCTTGAGCGCGATAGCCATGGCTATGCCGTAGCTGCCCGCCGTGGCAAAGGTGAAGTCCGTATGACCGGCCTCTATAAGTTCGGCGGCGGTATTGGTAGCGCTGACGAATTTGAAGTTGCCACCCGGAAAACGGTCGGCGCGATACAGATAGACCTCGTTGTCGCCATAGCTGAGCGTCTCGCTCCTTTCCAAGGGGATGGAATCGGCTGCTCCCGCAAGCCGGTCATGCGCCCGGGATGCAAGGTCGACAAAATCGACACCTTCCAGTTCGGGAGGCATCGGGAATTCATGTAATTCGGGGTTGGGATGCGTTCTGTGGTACATATTTTGGTTCTCAATCTCTTCGGTGAATAAAAAACAGGCTCCGTCAGAGCCTGTTTGGCGTATGGGCTGTGCTGGCGCTATGCGCGCAAGGCTCCAACCATGTTGAAGCACAGCCCCGCGGGGCTAATGATAATCATCCGTTCCTGTGCCGTGCTTCTCATGGTCATGTAATATATATCACCCTGTCTTATTTAACAAACCCGTATTGTTCGGATTCGCTCAACCCCCCATATGTTCTAAGTCGCCATACGCCGCGTCTATGTGAGCCGCGCGCTCCGCCTGGTACGCCGGGTCCATGGGCGTTCCTGCCCGGTCCCAGGCGTCTACGGCCATGGCGGACGTATCTGCCAGCGTCGCTTCGGGCGGCCTTGGCCCGCCTTCGGCACCTGCCTCTCCGGCTTCATTCATCTCTGCGAGTGCTTCCATCTCGATCTTCTCCCTTTTGCTTTTAGAAAATAAAAAAGCTCCCTCGGCGGGGAGCCTCCATACGAATACGTGAACAGACTACCCGCCAGCTTTGGTAGTAATCACGATGTCCACGAAGCGCTTCTTGCTCATGCTTTGAATATCGCACATTGTTACAGACGTGTCAAGAGCTTGGCCGGGGCCCGATGCTCAGGTGTGCGGCCAGGGCCATGGCCTTGTCCAGCTTGCCTGATACGGCTTCGGTATAAGCCTTGTCGTAACCTAATGCCCTCCTGTACATGTCTGCGGCTTCGCTTGCGGCCTGGACATCGCCTGCTTCCCGCGCCACCGCCGCCAGACAATCAGCATGAGCCTCG
>DASUOD010000116.1:0-2629 GCA_036276795.1 Saccharimonadales bacterium (SeqCode) | reverse complement strand
CGTTCATAGCCAGCATCGGTCCGCCGTTGGTACGGCAGACCAGCAACTTTATCGACGCCGCTCCTAAGATAGTGAGCGACTTCCGTGACCAAAAAAGCGGGACCGGGCGCATAATACGTAAATACAACCTGGAAAAACAGGTCGACACTTTTTCTTCCCAGCTGTCGGAGCGTCTTAAGAATGCCGGGGGCTCGGCGTTCTCCACCGTCCAGAAGATAGGGAGCAGCGTGTTCTCCATGCTGACCATATGGGTGCTCACGTTCATGATGCTCATAGAAGGTCCGCGATGGCTTAGAGTCTTCCGCGCGATGGTACCGGACCGTCACCACGCTATGGCGGACAGGTTAACGGATGACATGTACAAGGTCATCAAAGGCTACGTGAACGGTCAGGTATTCCTTGCGGCCTTGGCTTCAGTGATGATATTACCGGTCATCCTGCTGCTGGGCATAGGTTATCCGGCAGCCTTACTGGTGATCGTATTCATAGCCGGTCTGATACCCATGATCGGGCATACCATCGGCGCCATAATCGTCACTACCGTAGCGCTGTTCCACTCCGCGTCGGCCGCTCTCATAATCCTTACCTACTACATCCTTTACCAGCAGATAGAGAACTACCTTATACAGCCCCGCGTGCAGGCCAATGCCACCAACATGTCGCCCCTGCTGGTCTTCATGTCGGTCGTCATAGGCGTAAGCTTCGGCGGTATCTTCGGGGGCCTGGTGGCGATACCGATAGGCGGATGCCTGCGTATAGCCGCGCTCGAATACATGCACAACAAGAATATAATCGACGACCGGTCGTCCAGAAAGGCTACGACCGGGACCAAATAGCCCCGTGCACGGTGTCGCGGACGGCTATGCCTTGTTCCAATAGCAGGTCGCGCATCTTGTCCGCCCTGGCCCAATCCTGGGCATCACGGGCCTTGGAGCGTTCAGCGATCATCCGCTTCTGCTCATCGGTTATGTCGCCTTCCGACATAAGGTCCAGACCCAATAGATCGTCTATACCCTGCAGCATGGCCTCAAAATGATCCACCATGTCCTGTTCTATGAACACTACCTGGAGCTGGGTGGAAACTTCGCTCAAGTAGGCTAAGGCCTGCGGGGTGTCCAAGTCATCAGCCAAACGGTTGAACAGTTGGAGGGGTACGTCCAATAAGGCGAAGGTTCCGGTATCGTGGGTAGTTTCAGGAGCCTGCCAGCGCAGGACGGCCATGGCGCGCAAGTCCCGCAGACGGTTCTCGGCGGCGACCAGACTGTCCCAATTGAACTTGGACTGGCTGCGGTAATTCGATTCCAATATGTGTAAGCGCACCGCCTGCGGTGAGATGCCTTTCTTCTCTATATCGCGCAAGGTTATGCTGTTGCCGAGGCTTTTCGATATCTTCTCACCGTCCACCGTGACGTGGTTGCTATGCATCCAGTAGTTGGCGAAACGCTTGCCGGTTGCCGCTTCGCTCTGCGCTATCTCGTTGGTATGGTGTACGGGCACATGATCTATGCCGCCGGTGTGTATGTCCAGGGTGTCACCCAGGTATTTCATGCTCATGGCCGAACATTCTATATGCCAGCCGGGGAAACCCTTGCCCCACGGACTGTCCCATTCCATATCGCGCTTCACGTCTTCCGGCGAGAACTTCCATAAGGCGAAATCCGAAGGATTGCGTTTCTGCGGATTATGGTTCACGCGGGCGCCGGCCTGCTGTTCGTCAAGGTCTAGCCGAGCGAACTCCGGGTAGCGCCGGAACTTGCCGGTGTCATAGTACACGCCGTCGTCAATGACATAGGTGTACCCTTTCTTTTCCAGCTTTCTGATGAGCGCTATCTGGTCCTTGATGTGTTCGGTGGCCTTGACGATGCGGCCGGGCTTCAGCATGTTGAGGCTGGCCATGCCATCCAGGAAGTCCTTGGTATAGAATTCGGCTATCTCCTGCGCCGTCTTGCCTTCGCGCCTTGCCTTCTGCTGAAGCTTATCCTCGCCTTCGTCCGCATCGCTGACCAGATGTCCCACGTCGGTGATGTTCATCACCCATTTAGGCTTGAAGCCGCCCGCCTTAAGCGTCCGCACCAATATGTCCATGCGCACGTAGGTGAACCAATGGCCGATGTGCGCGTAATCATAGACGGTCGGCCCGCAGGTGTAAATGGTTACCTCCGGCGGATGCTGGGGCTTGATTTCATCCACTTTTCGGGTGAGTGTGTTGTATAGCTTCATGGCTGTTCAACTCCTGTCGCGTTCCGTACGAAATCCTGCATAAGCGACTGGCTATATACATCGTATCCGCTCCTTATACCGGACTCAACATCCACGCCGTCCGGCCGTACAGCCTCCACGCCCGCGGCTACGTTGCCGGCATGGAGCCCTCCGGACAATATGACGAACCTGCCGTGTTCGCGTGCCCGGTCAGTTATACCACGGCTCCTTTCCCAATCGTGGGTGACGCCGTTGCCGCCCGGTAAAGGACCTGCGGAATCAAGGTGTATGTACCGCACGTGGGGCACATAGGCATCGATGACATCCGGTTCGGTGTAATCGTCGACATGTATCACCTGGGCCAGATCAGGCACCGGCCCGGCCCTGTACCGGTCCTTGAGCGCGGCGGTAAGCTCAGGGTCTTCCACCT
>DASUOD010000115.1:0-6444 GCA_036276795.1 Saccharimonadales bacterium (SeqCode) | reverse complement strand
CATATCTATGTTGGTGGAGACCAGAAGATGTGGTGCGAGGCCAGCGATCCTGACGGAGACTCTCTGACGATTGACGTCGAAGGGGATTCCCGTATCCAGGTGAGCAGCACTATTCCTGTAAACGAACGTTGGGATAAAAGTCCTTGCCCGAGCGGAGTGCACTGCTACCGTTCCACTTTGTGGGGCAAATCTGCAGGCATTGCGCATGTCACCGCGACGGTTTTCGCGAATGGCAAGCAGGCATCGGTGGAAGGAACCATCGAAGTCAGGCAAGACGAATTCTAAGGAATTCGCAGATGATTAGGAAGGATGTGATGCGATTGAAGTAGTCGGGTGGTGTTTAGGAACACAAGGTTGATCGGGCTTTATTGCCTACCCTCGTGCTCTGCACACCTTTAACCGCTCAGGAGAGATAATTTATGCTATTAGCATAAACCTCTCCTGAGCAGTACCCACATTTTGAAGTCCAATGACTATCTAGTTTGCCATAAGCACTTAAATAGTGTATAATCTATCTCGAATGGAGATTGAAAGGAGATTTTAAGATGAAAGTAAAATCATTAGTACTTAGTGCTGCTACCGCCGTCATAGTGCCGGTAGTAGGGCTGACCGGTCCGGCTCTTGCAGCCCCCGTAGGTCAGATAGAAGGCGGTGATATCTACCGCGTTCGCAACGTAACCAAAAACACCGATTTCACCGATCCGGCAAGCGCGGATCTGTGTGAAACCGTGCAGTTCAAGGTCCGCATACACAACCCGGGCCCTGACACCCTTAACAACGTAGTCGTAAAGGCTACCCTGGACAGCGGCGTAGCTACGTCTCACAGTTCCAAGGTAACGATAACGGCTGACAACGCTAACCCGTCTTCCACCACGGATACTGCAGGCGTCAACCTTTCCAAGGCCGGCAGCCTGAACTACGTTTCCGGTTCTACCGAACTGCTTGATGCCCACAACAGCAAGCTCAAGGATCTGCCTGACGGCATCCTGAGCGGTGGGGTCAACATAGGTAGCGCAGGTGTCTCGATCGAGCAGAAGCGCTTCGTCCAGTTCAAGGCTAAGACGAACTGCCCGACGCCTAAGCCGGAGTGTAAGGTAAACTGTGTTCCTCCGAGCACACCCCCGAGCACGCCTCCTACGCCCGCCGCTCCGACCAAACTGGTCAACAGCGGCCCTGGCGATGCAGCCGCAGCCTTCGCTGCAGCTACAGTAGCAGGCACCATGGGCTACCGACTTTACCTGAGCCGTCGTCTCGCCCGTCAGTAAGCACTGTAAGCAGTTACAAGGGCAAAGCTGTGGATAAGCATTAGCCATTTGGCTAAGAATATGCTAAGCTTTGCAACAGTTGACGAGCAAAAGACTGACCGCTCTAAAACAAACACCTCACAGATCTCTTAGGAAATCCCCTCTATTCCATGTGGAGGGGATTTTCATTTTCTCCCCTGTTATGGTACGATTTGACAGTTGTTTCGGCGGCCAAAGACGGCCCCATCGTCTAACGGCTAGGACACCAGGTTTTCATCCTGGCAATAGGGGTTCGATTCCCCTTGGGGTCACCATCAGCATTGGTTGACATTTGTAGAGTTTATGGTAAATTAGAATGATTCTTGGATAACTCCAGAGGCAACTTTACAGACTGGACAGCCACGGGTCTTTAAGCCCGGTAGAAGCATCCTTACGGGCGCTCCCGGATAAGAAGATCCAATAGCCGACTTACACCTATTGCAATCTCTTTTAGATAGAGGCAAATACCAGCAGCATCTACGTTGCCGTTATTTGCCTCTATCTAAATGATGTATTGAATGCAATGCCCATACTAAAAGGAGCAAGCAAATGCCGGATAATGGATACTGGGGTTTTGGTAAGGAACCTGTAGACGCCGACTGGAGTGGCCTGGGCATATGGTTGCTGATCACTATCTGTGTTATAGCAGTAGCAGGCGCATTGGCAATCACTAGTCCTGAGCCGCAACCGGAGAACCCTCATATGCAGAATACGCAACATCACAGCGACGCTGCAAAATAACCGTTCCTTGAACTCGGGGCGTTGCAACAAACTTCCTCTGGCAAGCATAACGCTATGCTGGAACAATTTTTTGTCATCAATCAGGGAGGTGAGATTAGAAGGTACACGACCAGTGCGCAGTTCTACCACGCATAACGCGAAAGAAGTGCCCGAAGGGAGGTGAAGTGATATGAGACGAAGTTTGACGACGCTTTCTGTCACTACGACCCAGACCTAGGCGGCGGACGCACATAGTTCTGGATGAATAAGTCGGCTGGCGGAGTCACTTGGGAGGTGGACGTTTTTACGTTCATCCGTGGCTCTGCCGGTCGGCTGCTCGTAGTTAGAGTAAGTTAGTTTTAGTAATTTCGCAGTATTCCCTTACTCAGGTAGAGTACCCCATTACTTCAACCAACATATTCACCAGAGCAGCCGACATTAAACATTTGAAGCCCCATGATTGTCCGATCAGTCCGTGTATACTGATAGATAGGTATGAGCAAGAGGTATGTAACTTTCATGGCCGGGGTCGGCATACTGGCGGTCATATTCGGCATCATCTATGCCACCGTACAGCAGGCGCAGCGCAGCGCCGCCAATTATCCGCAGATACAGATGGCCCAAGATACGGCTTCAAAGATCAGTAAGACCGATGATTCCCATGTCGCCTCCCTGCAGCCGCCCGTGGACATGGAATCCAGTCTGGCACCGTTCACCATCGTTTATGACCTGAAAGGCAAGGTGGTAAGCGGGTCCGGATACCTGGGCAAGAAGGTGCCCAAAGCGCCCCTGGGCATCCTGAAAGACGCCAAGGGCAAGGATTACAATGCCGTTACTTGGCAGCCCAGAAAAGACGTCCGGATCGCTGCGGTCACCGTCGCGGCCAAGAAGTACTATGTGCTTAGCGGCCGTTCTTTGACGGAAGTGGAGAAGAACGAGAACAAAACTTTCTGGCTGGCCTTCGCCGGCGGCGTCATCTCGATCATCATACTGGCCGGTTACTTTGCGGCCAAGATGGTGGTCGTAAGGCGATGATAACCAGGAGGGTGGGGCATGAAACATACAGACAAGATCCCGGACGTGCCGCTTGAACGTTTCAAGCGCACAAAAATCATAGCCACCATAGGTCCGTCGACTAATACTTACGAGGCCATACTGTCGCTATTGGAAGCCGGGGTCAACGGGGTACGTCTTAACTTCAGCCATGGTACGCACGCCGAACGCGACCAGCAGATCAAGTGGATACGCCGGGCCAGCACCGCTTACGGCAAGCCGGTGGCTATCATGCAGGACCTGCAAGGGCCGAAGATGCGTCTGGGCGACTTCGACGGTATAGTCACCGTGACCGAAGGCCAGGAGCTTAGCTTCCAGTACGAGGCCGACTATGCCAAGACCGGCCACCTGCCTACACAGTACGATCTGGCCAAGAAACTGAAGCGCGGCGAGCACATGTACCTGTACGACGGCAAACTGCGGGCCAAGGTCGCAAGCGTACGTGGCGGTGTGGTACGCGCGACCGCCGAGAACGCCGGCATACTTATAAAGCGCAAGGGCATAAACCTGCCTGACACCGACTTCGCCGGCGACATCATCACGGCCAAGGACCGCGCCGATCTGGTGTGGGGCTCGGCGCACGACATCGACTATGTGGCGCTCAGCTTCGTGCAGACGGCCGGGGACGTGGCCAGGCTGAAAAACCTGCTCAAAGGGATGAACAGCACGGCCAAGGTCATAGCCAAGATAGAGACCGGCGCGGCCGTGAAGAACATAGAGGAGATAACCCGGGAGAGCGATGCCGTCATGATAGCGCGCGGCGACCTGGCCGTAGAAACGCCTTCGGAAAGCGTGCCGGTGGTCCAACGCAAGATAATCGGCCTGGGCCAACGCTACGACACGCCCACCATCGTCGCTACCCAGATGCTGGCCAGCATGACCCAGACGCCAGAACCGACAAGGGCCGAGGTATCGGACATAGCCACGGCGGTCATCGTGGGTGCCGACGCCGTGATGCTCAGCGACGAGACCGCCAGCGGCAAGTACCCCGTGGAAGCGGTGAAGACCATGAAGAAGGTAATACTCTATACGGAAGGCCACGCGCCGCTCACGGTGAGCTGGCCGGATAATGCGCAAGATGCCAGCCGACAGACTTCCATCAGCCGCGCCGTAGTCCGTCTGGCCGAAGATATATCGGCCAGTGCCATAGTGGTAGAGACCAAGTCCGGAGCCACTGCACGGCACATCGCGGCGCTGCGCAGCAAGGTGCCTATCATAGCCGTGGCCAGCGACAAGCGGGTCGGGCAACAACTGGCCATCGTCTATGGTGCCAAGACCTACATACGGCCGGTGGACGCCAAAGCCGCGACCAAACTGACGGATTGGCTGCTCAAGAACCGTATGTTGGCGAAAGGCGACGTGGTAATCACGGCTTCCGGACGCTACCCGGGCGTCGTAGGCACCACCGACACCATCAAGGTGCGCGTGCTAGAATAAAAAGCATAAGTTAAATGGGGTGGAATGTTCACCAAGAAGACTATCCGCGACATCGACCTGGACGGCAAGACGGTGCTTCTGCGCGCCGACTATAACGTGCCGGTGCAAGGCGGCAGGATCACGGATGATTACCGCATAAAGCAGTCCCTGCCCACTATCGAATATCTTTTGAAACACCAGGTCCGGTTGATAATCTGTTCGCACCTGGGGCGCCCCAAAGGCCCCAACGAAAGCGCCCTGAGCCTATTCCCGGCCGCCAAGCGGCTCAAACAGCTATTGGACAGGCCGGTGGAATTCGTCACGGACGCCGGCGGCCCGAAGACGAAGAAGGCTGTGTCGGGGATGAAACCCGGCGACGTACTGCTGTTGGAAAACCTGCGCTTCTTCCCCGGCGAGAAAGCCGATGACGGTGATTTCGCCAAGGAACTGGCATCGTTGGCCGACGTGTTCGTACAGGACGGTTTCGCCGTGGCGCACCGTAAGGATGCCAGCACACACGCCGTTACCAGGCATCTGCCCAGCGTGGCCGGCCTGCTGCTAGAGAAGGAAGTCAAGACGATCACCCAAGTTATGGAAGCGCCCAAGCAACCGGTCATGGCCATAGTGGGCGGAGCCAAGATATCCGACAAGCTCGATGCGCTGAACCGTTTCATAGATATCGCCGACTTCGTAGCCATAGGCGGCGCCATGGCCAACACTTTCCTGGCGGCCCAAGGCATAGGCATAGGCGCCAGCCTTTACGACAAGGATGGATTGTCCATGGCCCGCGATATCCTGAAGAAAGCCGAGGCCGAGGCCGCCAAGCGGCCGTTCGTCTTTGCGGTGCCGCACGATGGCGTGGTCGCTACGGCGGCAGACAAGAAGGCCGACACCAGGGTAGTGGACTGGGGCAGTCACGTGCTGGCCGACATAGAGCACTATCCTAAACCGCCGCCGGCGTCTGCCAGCCAGGTCCACGCCCGCGAAAGGATATTGGACATCGGCCCGTTCAGCGCCTCCTTCATTGCCGGCGCGGTACAGATGGTGAACACCGTGATATGGAACGGAACCCTGGGGGTCACGGAGGTAGAAGGCCTGCATGGCACCGTCGGACCGTTCGCCCATGGCACCCAACTGGTCACCGAAGCCTTGCTAGGAGACCTGGGGCATAAACCGTTCACCGTGGTGGGCGGCGGCGACACCGTCGGTTACGTGGAATCACGCGACCTAGGCGAAGCTTTCGACCACGTATCGACCGGCGGCGGCGCCAGCCTGGAGCTGATGAGCGGGCATGAACTGCCGGCCGTCGAGGCGTTATTGGATAAGAAGTAAGGTACAATAAACATAAGAATCATGACCAAGCGCATATTGATAGTCGGCAACTGGAAGATGCACCTCAATACGCACGAGGCCAGTCTTCTGGTCAAACGTCTGAATGACCACATAGACATCCATAGGGGCATAGAGGTGGTGCTGGCGCCGAGCATGCTTACGCTGCAGCCGGTGAGCCTGCAGATAGACCGCCGCAAGTTCCGTCTGGCTGCCCAGAACGCCTTCCAGAAAGACGAAGGTCCATACACCGGCGAAGTCAGCTTTACCATGCTCAGGGACCTGGTGCATTACGTGATAATCGGTCACTCCGAACGCCGGCTCTACTTCGACGAGACGCTCGAAGCCATACGCGACAAGGTGCAGGCCGCCGTCCGCAACGAGATATCCCCCATCCTGTGTATCGGCGAAACCCGACACGAACGTGCCGCCGGTGAAACCAGACGGGTGATCCATGACCAGCTGACGACCGCGCTTTCCAACCTGACGCCAGAAGAAGTAAAGGACGTGGTCATCGCTTATGAGCCGGTCTGGGCCATCAGCACCTTCGGTACGGGCGATCCGGCCAAACCGGACGAGATCAACGAAGCCGTCAAGTGGATCAGGAGCATCATCAAGGACCTGTACGGTAAACAGACCGCGG
>DASUOD010000114.1:0-2997 GCA_036276795.1 Saccharimonadales bacterium (SeqCode) | reverse complement strand
GCCCGCACGCCAACCGCTGGCGGCCCGATAAGAACGTCGTAGAAATCAGCAATCTGAGCCTTGGCGGCGGCCACCCGGACAAGATGGCGGCGGCGGAAGAGACGGTCATCAAGGCCATTATCGCGCTTCAGGAGTACTATGGCGACCCGGATGCTGCATCATCCTACGACGATGGCTGGGACGCCATCATACCCAGGCCCCATGAACGCGATAATATTTATTCACGGCAAAGGTTCGTTGATGCCGCCCGTGTCAACACCATGATATTCACGGTCTTCGGCAAGGAAAGGAACATGTTCGACGCCGACTGGCGGGAACGAGAGCCGCGGGAGATCTTCGAAGCGTTCGACGGCTTCATATCCCGATATGCTCCGGAACCTCTAAGTGCCGAGACCGTGAATGAAATACTGGCGACCCTGGGACAACCGCCGGAATTTTCGCCGCCGCAGACCATGAACGACCCCATAGCCAGCTTCTTCGCCAGAGCTAGCAGCCTTACCGCTACGGAGGCCCTCCGCCTGGCGGAACCGCTGGATGATATGAATCCGTCCATAACGCTCAACCAGCTCGTGCGCAGATTCGCCATCGTGGCCTCACGCAAACGCATGGAACGGGTGGACGCTGTACATAGGGAGCAGGCCGCCAGGGCTGACGCCGCATCCGGCCAAGAGTGTTAATATTACAATATGCGACACGGTGATACGTTGGAGGCGATACTTGCGGATCTGGTGGCTTTCCGCACCATAACCGGTGATCATGATGCGGCCATGGGGTGCATAGGCTATGCCGAAGCTTATCTGAAGAGTCGTGGCATGAAAGTAAGCCGGCATAAACACGGAGGCTTCCCCTCGCTGGTCGCCACCACGCGCCGGACCAAGGAGCCCAAGCTCTTATTGCAGGCTCACCTGGACGTAGTGGCCGCGCCTGATCACTGCTTCAAACTGACTAAAAAGGACGGAAAGTTCTTCGGGCGCGGCGTATACGACATGAAATTCGCCGCCGCGATCTTCCTTAAGCTGGTTGACGACCTGCGGGACCGGCTAGCCGGTTATGACTTTGGAATAATGTTCACGAGCGACGAAGAAATCGGCGGCCAGGACGGCGTGAAGTCCCTGCTTGACGCAGGATACGGCGCTCAGGTCTGCCTTCTGCCCGATGCGGGCGGCCCGTGGAAGATAGAGACCAGCCATAAAGGGTGTTGGATCGGACAGGTAACCGCACAGGGCCAGGCGGCCCACGGTTCGCGGCCCTGGGAAGGCGACAATGCCATAGACCGTCTGGTAGATGCGCTCCGTGACATCAGGAAGATGTTCGACGGGCAGCACGAAGACAGCGACACGCTGAGCATCAACCGCATAGTCGGCGGCGCGGTAGTGAACCAGGTGGCGGATAAGGCCGAGGCCACGCTGGATCTGCGCTTCGTGGACGATGATAGCTACGAGCGCACGCTTAAAAAGATAAAAAAACTGGCTGAACTGCACAGGGTATCCGTCACGACCTACAGGCTGATCAAGGTTTCCCGGACCGACGCCGGACATCCGTTGGTACTGCCTTATCTACGGATAGCCGAGAAAGTGCGCGGCGAGCCGCTCGGGCATGTCCGTTCGCTCGGCATAAGCGACGCCCACTTCTTCGCCGACAAGGGCATACCGGTCATACTGTCGCGGCCTAACGGCGGATGTGCGCACGGTGACGACGAGTGGATAGACAAGAAAGATCTCGACGAATATTACCGGGTCGTCAAAGCCTACGTCGAAGAAGTCTGCGCCGAAGCTTGACCGCTACCCGCTTACGAGGCTAGGCTAAAAGAAGATGGCTAAACTCGACAAAGATAAACTGAACAAGGCAAAAAGCCTGGTCGGCAGGCGTTTGCCGCAAGTGCTGCGTCCGGGCACTGACCTTACGACCGAAGACGTACTCGACGCCAGGGGGTACGTGGCCCAGTATTGGACCAAGGTGGAAAGGTTCCACCCGGAGGACGACGAAAGCCTCCTGGGCTTACCCAAGCCGTACCTGGTGCCGTCATTCACGATCAAGACCGGCTTCGATTATAACGAGATGTACTACTGGGACAGTTATTTCATGGTCCAGGGCCTGCTCGACGAAGAGCACCGCGAACTGGTGGAGGGCATACTCGAGAACCTGACGACCCTGTTCAAGCGCTTCAAGGTCATACCGAACGCCTCCCGGACCTACCTGACAGGTCGCTCGCAACCGCCCTTGCTGACCAGTTTCATATTCGATATCTACGAATGCTACAAGATGGATGACGAATGGCTCAAGGAGCAGATGGAAGTAGCCAAACAGGAATACTCCACCGTATGGATGGGCACGAAGAAGCCCAATGAACGCAACGTCCACAGGGGCTTGAGCCGATACTACGACATAAACTACCTTCACGATCTGGCGGAGGCCGAGAGCGGCTGGGACATGACGCCGCGGTTCGAACGCCGTGCCCTCAACTTCCTGCCGGTCGACCTGAACGCCTTGCTCTACAAATACGAGATGGACTTCGCCCGTGCGGCGCGCATAGCAGGCCAGAAGCGGGATGCCGCTTATTGGGAGGATGCCGCCAATCAGCGCAGGCAGGCCATGGAGGAGCTGATGTGGGACCGCGCCCGCAGCCTGTTCTACGACTACAACTACGTGAAGAAAAAACGCGGTGGCACTTCCAGCCTGGCCGCATACTTCCCGATGTGGGCCGGAATGGTCAGCGACAAACAGGCTGCCACCATGGTCAGGTCCCTGCGCCGCTTCGAACAGAAGGGCGGACTGGCTACCACGGACGCCTTACCGCTGGGACAGTTCATGCTCGGCAGCATGCCTACGCAATGGGCCTACCCTAACGGGTGGGCGCCGCTGCACTTCATAGTGGTGAAAGGCCTGGAACGCTACGGCTACCATAACGATGCCCGGCGTATCGCTATGAAGTGGCTGAAGACCAATCTTCAATGGTTCACCGCCAACCACACCTTCCTGGAGAAATATAACGTGGTC
>DASUOD010000113.1:0-5792 GCA_036276795.1 Saccharimonadales bacterium (SeqCode) | reverse complement strand
TCCAGCTCACGCGTCATAGGTTCGGCTGCGTGATGGTCGCCCAGCACTTGGCCGTGGGAACCTTCAAAGATAGGTAATGCCATTTTTTCTCTCCTCGTTGTGACGATTATCACCAAAAATACTACTCCCGGGCGCGCCGGCTGTCAAATGCTAAGGTGTCCAGGTAATTGTAATTGAACAAATTTTGTGCTATAGTTTGCGCAATATGACCGGAGCGCCCGCAGAGCCTAACTGTATCGATATCGCCGTGCCTTTCAGGGACGAACTGGCGGCCCGGCCGGATCTGCCTGACGTGCAGATAATGGGCGGCATCGGGTCCGCGGCCCTGAAGCATCCCGAGACCGTGATTTTGCTTGATGAGCGCCGCATAGTCGCGCCCGATGATTTTCTGGAGGACGCGGATGCCCGGGTTGGCCTGCACAGGTTCCGCCCGGACGGTACGCTAAGGGATTTCGACCTGTTGGTTAAGACCGCCGACGAAGAGGCCGTAGGCGAGGTCGAGGCCATAGCCGAAAGGACGGTGGACGGCCAGCTGCAGATATCCGCCTTCGGTCTGCATAGCGCCGAGGACCTTGAGCGCCAGAGGGAGAACCCGTTGGGCTTCTTCGCCGTAAGGACGTTCGTGTCAGATCGCTACGTGCACGAGGACGGCAGTATGCAGAAGGCCTTGTTCCCGTTCGCCGTGCCGCTGGAGAGGGAAGTGCTGGAAAACTGGAGCCTGGAAGTAGGCGGCGAGGAATTCCAGGTGGCCAACCCGGCGTCGACCATACTTAATTATCTGACGCGGTCCATATCGGGCATCCGCGGGGTGAAGGACGGTCCTAAGGTGCAGGAGATGGCTTCCCAGATTTTCGGTAAGGAACCGGAACTGGCGGAATGGTGCGTGGACGGTCCGGGGCAGTCCCAGATGGACCTGGCCGCGATATTGCAGACCTTGCGCCGGTCAGGCTCGCTGCCGCACTCCAAGCGCACGCTGGACGTGGGCGGCGTATTACAGATAAAGGCCGGTTCGGTCAGGGCCCTGGCTGATCACGAGGCTTTCATGATCCCCGACGCCGAGCCGAACGTCCGGGACGCCGTGCTGGCGTGGGCCGTGACCAAATCCCGGCTGTTAGGTTACGGCGAGTCGCAGGAATGGGCCATAACGCTTTATCAGAAGTACTTCGAGAGACTGTTCGACGGTATCACCAAGAACAACGGCGACAGCATGTTCACCGCTTCTTAACTTATCATTAAAAACACCGGCGAAGTTTTGACGGCCCTGCCGGGCGGCTGGCATCATACCCCCACTAAATAAAAGGAGGCGCCCCATGAAAGCCAAAATACCAAGGAACTTCGACAATCTTAAGAAGCTTAGGCCGCGCCGGGCGGGCAAGCCGTCGTTGGGCGCAATGCTGGCCGTGCTGGCCGTGTCCGGCGGCGTGGCGTTTGCGCTCCTGCAGAGCCATGCCAGTCTTACGGGCAACAGCGTGACCACCGGAACCGCCGGTCTGCTCATCAGCCCTAACGACACCAACTACTCCAACACCTATGCCGGCTTCAGCTTTTCGGGCATCGTGCCCGGCATGCAAGCGTCACAGACCGAGCATTTCCTGCTGAAGAACACCGGGACCACACCGCTAGCCATCAGGTTCGGCGTTACCAGCACGCCCGCCAATCCGTCCGGCATCGACCTTAGCAAGGTGCACGTCATGCTGGCGCCTTACAGTACCGAGACCTACATGCCTACCACGCCTTTGGACTTCACGCTGCAATCCTTGGTGGAAGCGGGCGACGCCGGGGTAGCGGTGGAGTATCCGTCGATGCTGTCGGTCGGCATGAAAGAAGAGTACAACGTCCGGATAGCTATGGACGCGGATGCCGTCGACGGCAATAGCGCTTCGTTATCCGGCATAGATTTCGGCTTCACGGGCGTAGCAGCCGCTAACTAGACGGCCCGACACCTTAATGGTGTAGACTAGAAGCATGGCCCCACGTGGCAAGAAGCAGAACAATTACGCCTTCATAGACAGTCAGAACCTGAACCTCGGCACCCAGCGCATGGGTTGGAAGATGGACTGGCGCAAGTTCCGCGAATACCTGCGCAAGGAGTACGGTGTGTCCCGCGCCTATATGTTCATCGGGTACATGAGCGAGAACGAACAGCTATACGAATACATGCATAACCTGGGCTATCTGGTGGTGCTCAAGCCGACGGTTGACGTCGTAGCGCCGGATGCCAACAAGGACGACAAGGAAAAACCGGCCGTCAAAGGCAACGTGGATGCCGACCTGGTCCTTTACGCCATGAAGGAACTGCCCAACTACGACAACGCCGTGATAGTCAGCGGCGACGGCGACTTCCTGGGGCTCATAGAATACCTGGAAGAGCAGGGAAAGCTGGAGCATATCCTGACGCCCAACTGGCAATATTCCAGCCTGTTCAAACCGTTCGAGCCCAAGATATTCCGGTTGGACCAGAAGCGCAAACAGCTCACTTACCACGACCGCAAGAAAAAGAAAAAAAGTAAGAAATCCGACGCGCAATAGCGGCGACAGGCGTATACTTAGCCTGTAACAAAGGAGGGGTTATGTTGGGTAACAACGACGTCTGCGCCTGTCTGGCCGTGAAGGACATGGACGCAGCGACTAAATTTTACAAGGAGACGCTAGGGCTGGAAGTGGCTGATGAGTCGCCTGGCGGCACGTTCTTCAAGTCCGGCAGCGGGGGCGTGTTCGTCTACCCGTCGCAGTTCGCGGGCAGCAACAAGGCCACGGCCGCGGCCTGGCAGGTCGACGACGTGGAAGCCGCCGTGGAAGAGCTGAAAGGCAAAGGGGTGGCGTTCGAACAGTACGACGACATGCCGGAGGTGGAACGTGACGGCGATATCCACAAGATGGGCGACCTGAAGGCCGCCTGGTTCAGGGATCCGGACGGCAACATCCTGAACATCGTCAACCAGATGGGCTGACCGTCTTCTTGGTGTTATCATAGGGATAACTAACGAGGGCTTGCGATGACTGACAAGAAAAACGATTTCAGCGGCTTGAAGGCGTTGTTCTTCAACGGCACCTTGACCAAATCGCCGGAGCCCAGCCATACCGATCGGCTCATCCGGATCAGTACCGGCATCATGGAAAAGCACGGCGTGAAGACCGAGGTCATCCGCACCATCGACCATCCGGACATCGCCACCGGCGTCTATCCCGACATGACCGAGCAGGGATGGCCCAAGGACGAGTGGCCCAAGCTGTTCAAGAAGGTGATGGACGCCGACATACTGGTGCTGGCCGGGCCCATCTGGCTGGGCGACAATTCATCCCAGATGAAGAAGGTGATCGAACGGCTCTACGCCTGCAGCGGCATACTTAATGATGCCGGCCAATACGCCTTTTACGGCCGGGTCGGCGGATGCCTTATAACCGGCAACGAGGATGGCATCAAACATTGCGCCATGGACGTCTTATATAGCCTTCAGCACCTGGGTTACAGCATTCCGCCGCAGGCGGACGCCGGCTGGATCGGCGAGGCCGGCCCCGGCGCCAGCTACGGCGACGACGATGGCAAAGGCGGCAAGGCCGGCATAGACAATGACTTCACCAACCGCAACACAACGTTCATGACCTGGAACCTCATGCACCTGGCCAAGATGCTCAAAAGTAACGGCGGCATCCCGGCACAGGGCAACCAGCGCTCCGAATGGGACGCCGGCGCCCGCTTTGATTTCGCCAACCCCGAGTACCGCTAGATTTAATAATTGAAAGGGGACAAGCCTCTGTGAAGGTAACCAAGTTCGTGCATTCGTGCCTGCTGGTGGAGACGCCGGAGCGCACGGCCGTCTTCGACCCTGGCGCGTACAGCGCGGAGGCCTTGGGCCAGGCGCTTGACACCGGCGCCATAGCGCGTCTGGACGACATCTTCGTGACCCACGCCCACTACGACCACTGCGACGCGGACCTTATAAGACGGCTCGTGGCCAGGTTCCCGGACGCGCGCGTCACCGGCACCGCGGAAGTCGTGGCCGAACTGGGAAAGGCCGGCATCAAGGCCGGCGACCAGGCGCCCGAAGGCGTGGAATTCTTCGAAGCGCCGCATGAGCGCCTGCACCCGCCGCGCCAGGCGCCGCAGAACATAGGCATCCATTACCTGGGCAAGCTGAGCGATCCCGGCGACAGCCACAGCTTCGACCAGACCAAGGCCGTCCTGGCCCTGCCGGTGCAGGCGCCCTGGGGCAGTAACGTGCGCGCCTTCAGCCTGGCGCTGGAGCTTAAGCCCCGGCACGTCCTGCCCGTGCACGATTGGCATTGGCGCGACGAGGCCCGGGAGGGCATGTACGATATGTTCGAACGGAGTCTGGGCGAGCAAGGCATAACCTTCCATAAGCTCAAGACCGGCCAGCCTTTCGATATAGCTGTCTAGAACAGAACATTGACAAATAGCCTAATATTTGCTAATATTATAGGCGTGTCTATAAAAACAAAAAATACCAGAACGACTACCGACAAGCTGACCGAAGCGGCCCAGAACACCGGCGTGGTCCTGATGACGGCGCTCATCACCCTGGGCCTGCTGGAAATGCCGGAGCACGCCAAGCGGGTGATAGTGCCCCAGACCCCGGTTCCCGAGCTCGTCGGTAACAGTGAACAGACCAACCCTGGCCACTCCCTGCGCCGCGAAAGGGAAGAGACCGGCCCGCACTACGTAAGCTACAGCGTGACCCAGCGTACCCCTGGCAGGACGGGCAGGGCCTAACAGGATAAGCTTGACCATTTTAAGGTAATATGATAAGGTAAAAAATATGTCAAAAGAAGCCCATATGGCCCCTGCACAGCGACTCACTGACAGCGAAGTCAGGGGTGCCGTGAGGTACAGCCTTCAGCGCAGCAGGGAGCGCCGGTCGGAAACACCTGAGCCGTCGCGTCTGCGGCAGGCCCGCAACTGGGCTCTGGCCATGGGCGGAGCCGCCTTGCTCGCATTGGGCGTAGGCAGGGGCGGTCAGGCCGCCGCCGAATTCGTATACGATGCTTTCCACGATGACGACCTTCAGGGCCAGCTTACGCACCCCATAGGCGAGGTCGCTGACGACATCCGGGCGGGCAACATAGATGCCGGCGAGGTCACCAAGTTCAAGGTAGGGGATACGGAATACGCCTGGAGCGTAGCCTCCGAGCTTACCCATGACGACCATCAGAGGGATACCCGGGACGTCGCTTCCATCATCCAGGCGCAGCAGGGCAACCCCGTCCGGGACGGTTCTTACGTGATCGTACCGACCGATTCGATCGACCAGCCGGTTGAGCCGCAACCATAATCATTTTGTAATTATAAAAATAGCGTTCGGAAATTTGTCCACAACGCTATATAGCTGGGTTTTGCGCCGCCCCTGAAAAATCTGTGGATAAGTGGTGTCAGAAACACCACCTTTTTGCTATTTGTGGCTTGCCGGGGGGTCGCGGTGGGTAGTACACTCATGGCAGTGGGTAGAAATGGAACGGCCAAACAGCGTCCCATTTCGAAAAACAAAACCACTAGCAGCTTAAAGAAGGGTGTCGATGACGAAAGTAGACTACTTCGAGCGCAAGCTGGACGATAAGCGGCGGTTGACCATACCGCCGGTGCTTCGTGACAAGTTTGCGAGCGGGGCGGTCGTCACCAGAGGCTTCGGCAAGTATCTCCACCTCTATCCTAAGGATGTGTGGGAGAACCTGGTCGAACCGCGTCTGGCGGGCGACATCCTGGACGAGCGCATCGCCGACCTGAACGTCCAGTTCAGGATGGGAAAGGTCGAGGTGCAGCCCGACGGTAAACAGGG
>DASUOD010000112.1:0-8211 GCA_036276795.1 Saccharimonadales bacterium (SeqCode) | reverse complement strand
TCCGGTGCAGGTAGTTGAGGGTCTGGGTGTTGTTGACGAAGTGGTCGGACGTTATGGTCAGCGATCCGAAGAACGGCCCCAGGTCGGCCTGGATATTCTTGATGTTCTCTATGGGCACGCTTGCCGCCTGCCCCATGCCGAAGAACCAGCGGTGCATGATAGTTAGTTTATGCCTGTCTATGGTTATGGTATCCGGGAACAACGTGAATGGGAATACGGTAGTAGCATTCGCAAGGACGTTATGCGATTCCTCGACCGCGTCTTCCAGCTTATGCTCCTGCTTCTTGCTGCGGCCGTTGCCATCGCTCCTGGTCTTGCCTTGGCTTGTTTGGTTTTCCTGCCGGTCCTCCCTGTTTTCTTGGGGCTCCTTTACGTTGCCTCCCTCCTTGTGACCTGTCGCCGGCGTACGGGCGGCTCGCTCCCTGAACCAGTCTGCCAGAGTGGCCCGCTGTATGGCGTTCCATCCCAGGAACCTGGTTTCTTTCGATCGGATCTTCACGCCCATGTGGACCTCCTTAGGATATGATAGCCGTTCTATAAAAATCCGAAGTTAAGTATCTTACCTGTGAGTTCCTTGGGAAACCTTGTACCAAAAGCGCAATTCAACTATAATCACCTCTGTTGTACAAGCGCTTGGTGGCTGTAGCTCAGTTGGTTAGAGCGTCGGGTTGTGGTCCCGAAGGCCGTGGGTTCAAGTCCCATCAGCCACCCCAGTAATTATTATCGGATCCGTATGAGGACCTTGCCGCGAGGACGGCCGGTCTTGAGATACTCCAAGGCTTCGGCGGCCCGATCGAGCTGGAACACCTTATCAATCTGGGGTTTGAGGAGACCCTCGTCCACCAGACGGGCTACCGCGGCCAGCCTTTCCGTGGTGCTCCGGGTAAACTGCGCCGTGTAATCAATCCGGTACTTTTCGACCAAGGCTTCGTCCGGCTGCACGACCATTGATACGAGCTTGCCGCCCGGCTTCAGAACCTTGTACGACTTTTTGTTGGTTTCGCCGCCCACCGTGTCGAAGACGGCATCGTAATCTTTCACGAGCTTAGTGAAATCCTGCGTCTTATAATCGATGACCTCGCCGGCGCCCAAGCCCTTTACGAAATCCGCGTCCCTGTCCGAAACGGTAGTAGCGACGTAGGTGCCCAGATATTTGGCCAATTGTATCGCCAGCGAACCGATGCCCCCGGCGCCGCCGTGTATAAGGATCTTCTGCCCTTTCTGCAAGCCCATGTGATCGACCAGGGCCTGGTAGGCGCTGGTGGCTGCCAGCGGCAGGGCGGCCGCTTCAGCGAAATCCAAACCCTTGGGTTTAGGCGCCAACTGAGATGTTCTGACCGGCGTATATTCAGCGAATGAGCCATGCCCGCTCAACGCGCCGGCCTGGCCGTAGACGGCTTCGCCCGTACCTACGATGACGCCGGCGAAGTCGCCGCCGAGCGTAGCCGGAAAATCAAGCTCGGCCATCTGTTTCGCGCCACCTTCACGCACGGTGATGTCGAAAGGATTGACACCGGCGGCATGGACTTCCACCAACACCTGCCCTTTGCCTGGAGCCGGTTTGGCAGCATCCGCAGTCACCTGCACGACTTCCTTGCCCCCATAACCGTTTATCTGTACAGCCTTCATTACTATACTTAGTATAGCACAGCGGGTTGGTATACTAAGAGCAACGATGAGCGGATTCATTCGGCACTACAAGCTGTTCAGTGCAGCCGCCCTGGCCATAATCGCCGGCCTGGTCTTGGAGCTGAGCGGATATAGGACGGCGGCCAACTGGGTTATCGGCACCGTGGCCGCGCTGGAACTTCTGCCTTTGGCGTGGTCTATCTGGAACGATCTGAGGTCCGGCCGGTACGGCGTGGACATACTGGCGGGCACGGCCATCGTGACCTCGATCATCCTTGGGCAGTATTGGGCGGCTATTGTGGTGGCTCTGATGCTGACTGGCGGCGAGGCTTTGGAGCATCATGCCGAGCACCGCGCCAGACGCGAGCTTGATTCCCTGCTTAGCAAAGCGCCTCAGAAGGCCCACCTGCTTCGCAAGGGCAAGACGATTGAAGTGCGTGCCAGCGAGCTCCGTCCCGGCGACCGCATCGTCATCAAGCCGGGCGAGCTGGTGCCGGTGGACGCCGTCATCATCGACGGCGAGGCCAGTTTCGATGAATCCTCGCTGACGGGCGAAAGCCTACCGCGGGCCAGGCAGAAAGGCGACAGTCTGCTCAGCGGTTCGATAGACCTGGACGGCGCCGTGACCGCCAAGGCCACGGCCAGCGCCGAAAACAGTCAGTACCAGCAGATAGTCAGGCTGGTCAAGAGTGCCGCGGCCTCCAAGGCCCCGTTCGTACGCATGGCCGACCGTTACGCCATACCTTTCACCCTGCTGGCATTCGGCCTGGCCGGTACCGTGTGGATACTTAGCGGGGATGCCATCCGGTTCCTGGAAGTCATAGTCGTAGCCACGCCCTGCCCGCTCATCCTGGCCGCGCCCATAGCGCTCATCAGCGGCATGTCGAGGGCCAGCCGGTTCGGTATCATCGTGCGCAGCGGATCAGCATTGGAGCGTCTGGCTGGAGCCAAGACTTTCGCCTTCGACAAGACCGGCACGCTCACCAGCGGCAAGCTCCGCGTAGGCAGTATGAAGACGTTTCACGGCCATACCGAGGACCAGGTGCTGGCCTTGGCTGCCGGCCTGGAACAGAACTCCAATCATGTATTAGCGGCGGCCGTAGTCGACGCGGCCAAGCAGAAAGGCCTCAAAGCCGTCAAGGTCAGACAGGTACGCGAGATAGCCGGCCGCGGTCTCACGGGCACGGTCAGGAGCGAACCGGTCCTGGCCGGGCGCTTCAGCCTGATGTCTGAACACGGCGTAAAGATTCCGGCCCGGTTCAAGGAAGAATCCATCAGGCAGACCGCCGTGTACGTGGCGGCCGGCGGAGAGCTCGCCGGCGTCATAACGTTGCAAGACGACGTCCGCCCGGAAAGTGCCGACACCATAGCCCAGCTGAAGCGCATGGGCATACGCGACTTCCTCATGGTGACGGGCGACAACCGCTCGGCGGCGGCCGCCATAGCCGGGAAACTAGGCATCAGCCATGTCCACGCCGAAGCCCTGCCGGCCGATAAACTGCATGTCCTGGACGAGGCCAGGCACCGCCCGCTGGCATTCGTGGGCGACGGTGTCAACGATGCGCCCATACTGACGGCCGCAGACTTAGGGATAGCCCTGGGCGCCCGCGGGGTGGCGGCTGCCAGTGAGTCCGCCGACATCGTGATAATGCCCGACGACCTGGGCCGGGTAGCCGTAGCCACTTCGATCGCTAAGCGCACCTTCCGTATAGCCCGCCAAAGCATACTGGCTGGCATCGGTCTGAGCCTGTTGTTGATGGCCGCGTTCGCCACCGGCAAGTTCTCACCGTTGGCCGGCGCGATCATTCAGGAGGGCGTGGACGTGGTCGTCATAATCAATGCACTGCGGGCTCACGCCGGCCGGGGCTAAGAATCAGGCCGACCTACCAGTTCATAAGCAGGAAAGCTACCAGCACGGGTACGACCAGGTTGTCCAGGCCTGCGACCGCCAGGTTCTCGATGAGCGCCGCCAGGGCCGCCGAACCTGCCATGAACGCCAGCCTTAGTTGAACGTCCGCCGTCTGGCTGTATGCGAACAGTATGGCGAAGGCCGTCACGAAGAACGTCATAGTACCGACCACGCTTTTGCGGTGCGCGAATACCAGGTATGACTGCCGGCCGTACCGTACGCCCATCACCGCGGCGAAGCCATCGGCCAGACTCATCTGCAGCAGCGAGGCCATGTAGATCCATTTGTCCTGAGTAATGATCGTAAGAACCCCGACCGCCAGCGCGAAATACAATTCGCCCATGGTGGGCCGCTGCACGGAGTGTATGGCCTTGAAAAGCTTCAGGTACTTGGAGATTCCGACCACCACCAGGAAAGCTATGCTAAGAAGTCTGATTTGGTTCCAGGTCAGGAAGAACGGCCAGAAAGCCACGAAACTGCCTACCGTTATGTGTACGAACTTGCGGCTGAATTCGCCGTGCGTGATGTGCCGGCGCCACCAGATTTCACTGCCGACCAGAATAAGGAGCACTACCAGCACAGCAAGTATTAAATTCATGCTCCACATTGTACGCTATTTCCATGGTCGGGGTGAGAGGATTTGAACCTCCGACCTCATCGTCCCGAACGATGCGCGCTACCAGGCTGCGCTACACCCCGTCATCTAAATCGTATCATGGTCGGGGAGACAGGATTTGAACCTGCGACCCCGCGCTCCCAAAGCGCGTGCGCTACCGGACTGCGCCACTCCCCGACATACAACGATTACAGAGGTAAATTATATCAGATAATCCGTCTGATGGGCTCTATGGAATCAGCCAGACCTTGTTCATTGGACTTTATAAGCACGGCGTTGAACTGGCGCGGACCTTCGGTCTCCACCTCGTTGCGACTCTTGGCGCCGTCGCGCCAGCGCGGTATCACCACGTCCCATTTCACCCCTAGGCTGGAATCGAGAGTACCGACCATACCGACATCGCTGATGTACGCGGTGCCTCCGGGCAGGACGCGCGCATCGGCGGTCGGGATGTGCCAATGATCGCCGATCACGGCCGTGACCCGGCCGTCCAGATAGTGGCCGATCATCACTTTCTGACTGGAGTAATCGCCGTGGAAATTAACGATCACGGCGTCCTTGCGTGTGTCTTTTTCGGCCTTCAATATGCGATCGATGACATGCAGGGGGTTATCGACCGGTTTGTCGGCGTCGCGCCCCACCACGTTCCCTAAAAGGCTGATCGTTAATATCATTTTACCATTTGGTTGAATATATTTATAGCCCCGGCCGGGAGTGCCTTCGGGGTAGTTGGCCGGCCGGATTATGGGTTGTTGCGGGTCGTTCATTGCCGGGAGTATATCGTCGTGGTGCAGACTCCAGTTCCCGCCGGTAAAGAAATCTGCCCCGGCCTTCTGCAGACGTCCGAGGTCTTCCAGTGTAATCCCCCGCCCATCGGAAACGTTCTCGGCCTGGACGATCACCAGATCGATTTTTTTGTCTTTGCGCAGACCGGGCAGGACTTTCTCTATGACCTCCAAACCCGGTTCTCCCATCACGTCGCCGACGTAAAGGATATTCACGGCGCCTATTTGGCGTATTCTACCGCGCGCGTTTCGCGGATGACGTTCACCTTGATGGTGCCCGGGTACTGCATGGTGGACTCGATCTTAGTGGCTATGTCGCGGGCCAGCTTGATGGCGGACAGGTCGTCGATCTGTTTGGGCTTCACGAACACGCGTACCTCGCGGCCGGCGCTGATGGCATATGATTTCTCGATGCCTTTGAAGCCGTTGGCGACGTTCTCAAGGTCTTTCATACGCTCGGCGAAGTTCTCGGCAGAGATGTTGCGGGCTCCCGGGCGTGAGGCACTGATGGCGTCGACGGTGCGTACTACCAGGGCTTCCACCGTGGTGGCATCGACGTCGTCGTGGTGCTGTTCAGCAGCCAGCGCGACCTCTTCCGGAGCGCCGTACTTGCGCAGGATCTCACCGGAAATGTGGTGGTGCTTGCCTTCCATCTTGTGCGTCAGCGCCTTACCGATGTCGTGTACCAGTGCGGCATATTTGGCGGTCTTGATGTCGGCGCCGACCTCGTCGGCTATGACGCCGGCGATGTGTGCCATCTCGGTGGAGTGCTTAAGCACGTTCTGACCATAGCTGGTGCGGTACTTAAGCTCGCCGAGCAGTTGCAGGATCTCCTTGGGTATGCCGACGATACCGACTTCGCGGGCGGCGTCCTCGCCGGCGCGGATCACGTCCTTTTCGACGGCTTTCTGGGCCTTGGACACGATCTCTTCGATGCGGCCCGGGTGGATGCGGCCGTCTTTCATGAGCATTTCCATGGTGCGCCGGGCAACCTCGCGCCGTACCGGATCGAAACTGCTCAGGACCACGTAGCCGGGGGTGTCGTCCACCAGGATATCTACGCCGGTGGCGCGCTGCAGAGCCTGGATGTTGCGGCCTTCCTTGCCGATTATACGGCCCTTCATATCTTCATCCTCCAGCTTCAGGCTGGAGACGGTGCGCTCGGCGGTCACCTCGCTGGCCATGCGCTCCATGGCGGTGGTTATGATCAGCGCGGCTTTCTCTTCGGCGTTGTCGCGGGCTTCGTCCTGCAGCTTGCTGACCAGGCCGAGCAGGTCGTTCTTGATGTCGCGCTCCGTCATCTGCATGAGTTTTTCCGCGGCATCCTGCTTACCTAACTTGGCGATCTTTTCAAGCTTTTCCTGTTGTTTGGCGCGTATTTCGCGGATCTCGTTCTTGAGCGCCTCGACCTCGGTCTCGTTCTTGCGCAGGGTTTCGTTGCGCTTGTCGAGTTCGTCGAGCTTCTTGTCAAGATTCTCTTCGCGTGTCACCAGGCGCTCTTCGAGCTCCTTGAGTTCTTTGCGCCGAGTGCTTTCTTCTTTGCGGGTGCTGTCGACTGCTTTCTTTGATTCTTCCCGGGCCTGTTCGATGAGCTTGTCGGCTTCTTTCCTGGCCTTTTCCAATTCTTTCTTGGCCTTGGCTTCCGCGGAGCCTTTACGCCGGTAATGTATGGCGGTGCTGGCGCCAAAGCCAACAACGACCCCTAGGGCAGCGAGCAATACTGCTAACATAAGTCTTCCTTCCTATCAGATGCGCAGCCGGACGATCGCTATCACGTCACTAGTCTCGGCAACGTATCTGTAAAATCAGATTAATTTAGAGTTCGTGAGGATAATGCTAAAAGGCAATTCCTATATTTAATATACGCTCCGCTTCGGCGCTTGGTCAACTTTTTTGACGGCCCGGTCGCGGATCATTTCCTGGGTTTGGTGGTCTTGGGTTCGGCGCCGTATTCCGGCAGGGCTATGCGCTCGTCGGCGCCCTTTTCCAAGCGGAGGCAGGCCTTTTCGATCCAGTCGTCGCCGGTCTCGGAAACTATGGGCAGACCCAGGCTGTCAGCCAGGGTGTTGGCCACGCTTATACCTATGCGAAGCCCCGTGAAACTGCCCGGCCCTTTGAACACGGCTACGGCATCCAGGTCGGCAAGGCCGCGGTTCTGGGACTCCAACAGCTCCTTGATCTTGGAGTGGATCGTTTCGGCCAGCCGGCGGTGGGCCGGCCATTTGGAATAGGCCAGTTTGATGGCATGGTCGAACAGACCGAGCTCGGCATCCGGTTTGTCGGTACGGATGGTAAGGATGAGCATGCCTTTCAAGCCTCCTCCGGCATCAGATAGCCAAGACTGTCCGGGTACGAAAATTCGAAATCGCGGCTTTCGTCACCGGTAGCGGTTATGCGTATGGCCAGATGCTTCCGCGGCAGTACGTCCCTGACGGCATCGCCCCATTCCACTACCGCCACCGCCCGGGGGTCGCTCAATATCTCGGCCAGCTCGCGCTTGATTATGCCGGGGCCGTCAAGCCTGTGGAAATCAAAATGATGCATGGTAAGCTTGCCGGACCGGTAGCGGTTACTGATAGTGAAGCTGGGGCTCCGCACCGTATCATCGCTGCCCATGCCTTTAGCCAGACCTCGCACGAAAGCCGTCTTGCCGGCCCCCAGGTCGCCGATGAGTTCGATGGCCTCGCCTCCGCGCAATTTATGACCTATCTTCATAGCGAGCTCCGAAGTGCTGTCTGATCCTGTAGATGCCGTTTGCCAGGTCCGCGCGATACTCATATGCCCCGTATAGTAGCGCGAGCGTCGCGATCAGGACAAGCGTACGCATGTGTATGGGCGTGCTGGCGGGTTCGCTATGGGCGGTGTCCGTGGTGGCGGAGCCTCCTGAAGCCTGGCTCCCGCTTTTGCCCTTGGCGCCGGAACCGGATGCCGATTCCTTGGAAGGGGGCTCCTGTATTATGTTGGCTTTGCCAGGAGTGGATCGTACGGTCCAATACCATTTACCTTTCGCCAGCGCCCAGGCAAAGCCATCCTTGGCCTTGGCGTACTCCGCGCTGGAAGAGATATTCCTGCCCAGCGGATCAAGCAGGTCGGTCCGGCTGCCGCTGTTGCTCAGGCTCAGACCGGTCTCCTTGGAATAGAAAGTCTTGAAACTTCCGGGTTGCAGACCGGAACCTGACGGGAATACATAGGTATGCTTCCTGGTGTTGCCCGTCTGCAGGGTGAAACCGCTTAGATCGAAAGGTTTGGCGTTGGAATTGTATAGCTCGATG